>JANOLL010000190.1:0-5196 GCA_031419775.1 Polaromonas sp.
CAAACAGGCCGGACCAGCCCAGCCCGAAAAAGATCTGCGCCAGCAGAAAAGCCGCCCAATCGTGGCGGATGTTCTCAGGAACAGTGGGCCGCGACAGCATCCAACTGTAAAACGCCCAGGCCACTGTAGCGACCAGTACATAGAGGTCGCCCGGTACCAAGCGCACCTGCGCCAGCACTGCCCACTCGCCGCGCGCCAGCACCACCAGCACGCCACCTACCGAGAGCAGTGCACCCGCCGCCTGGCGAGGCGTGATGCGCTGGCCAAAGCACAGGCTTCCCACCACCAGCATCCAGACCGGCATGCTTGCAGCCACCAGGGTCACGTTGAGCGGCGTTGAGGTCGTCAGCGCCAGATACTGGAGCGCGTTGTAGCAACCCACACCGAGCAAACCGAGCAGCGCAAAATGCTTTTTCAGCTGCCACAGTTCGCTGTCTGGCGCCAGCACGCGGTAGGCAAGGGGAAGCAGGACCAAAAATGCCAGCGCCCAGCGCAAGAAGTTGAGCGTCATCGGCGGCACCAGCTCCGTGACCAGCCGGCCCACCACGGCATTGCCGGCCCAGAGCAGGGGCGGTATTACCAGCAAAATGGCAGTAGCTGGGGTGAGTCCTTGGTACATGGCCGTCACTGTAACAAGCCGGACCGGATTCATTGTGCGGCGTCCAGCAGGTGCCCAGCCCTGCATGGCGGGCAGGGGTGATTCGTGGCACCATACGGCACCCTGGAGCTGCACCGTAAAGCTGGTGTGCTTTCAAACCTGCCAATACTTCGACAAGGAAAAATTCCATGCGCGCACAAGTCTCCAAAGCCGTCAGCATCAACCAGCACGGTGGCCCTGAAGAACTCAAGTTGGTCGAGGTCGCCGTGGGTGAGCCGGGACCCGGCGAAATCCGTATCCGTCACAAAGCGGTGGGGCTGAACTTTATCGACGTCTACCAGCGCAGCGGCCTGTATCCTGCGCCGATGCCGCTGCAATTGGGCATGGAAGCCTCGGGTGTGGTGGAAGCCGTGGGCGAGGGCGTGAGCCACCTTCGGGTCGGTGACCGAGCGGCCTATGCCAGCGGGCCGTCCGGCAGTTATTGCGAGGTCCGCGTGATGCCGGCCAAGTGCGTCTGCAAATTGCCGGATGCGATCAGTTTTGAAACCGGCGCGGCCATGATGCTCAAGGGCCTGACGGCCCAGTACCTGCTGCGTCGCACCCAGCCGCAGGGTGGCCTGAAAGCAGGTGATTTTGTGTTGTTTCACGCAGCGGCCGGTGGCGTGGGCCTGATCGCCTGCCAGTGGGCCAAGGCCCTGGGCTTGCAATTGATCGGGACGGCCGGATCAGACGAAAAATGTGCCCTGGCCAAAGCGCATGGCGCTGCGTTCGTCATCAACTATGCAAAGGAAGATTTCGTCGCCCGCGTCAAGGAGATTACCAGCGCGAATGGCCAAAGTGGCGTGAAGGTGGTCTACGACTCGGTCGGCAAAGACACCTTTGACCGTTCGCTCGATTGTTTGCGTCCCTTTGGTTTGATGGTGAGCTTTGGCAATGCCTCGGGCCCGGTAGCCCCCATGGCGCCTGGCATTCTGGGCCCCAAAGGGTCGCTCTACCTGACGCGCCAGACACTGTTCACCCACATCACCACGCGCGAGACGACTCAGGAGATGGCCGATGAATTGTTCGAGATGGTCAGTAGCGGCAAAGTGGTGATTCGGATTGATCAGCGCTTTGCGCTGGCCGATGTGGCCGACGCACATCGCTCGCTGGAAGCGCGCAAAACCACCGGCTGCACCATCCTCACGCTCTAGGCAAAGCGCCATGCTCGATCAGCAATGGCTGCAGGCGCTTCGGGCCCGTGCCCGTCAGCCGCCCTTGCGGCCACGCGTGCCGCTGTGGGCGGGTGAATCGATGATAGGGTCGGTCGAACCCGATTTTTTGTATCAAATCGAGTTGGAGCCGGTGTCAGACGGTCACCATGAGCTATTAAAAAAGGAGCAACCTGCAGAGCTTGGCTGGCGTCTGATGGGCGACGTAACGCTCAGTCTGGGTCGCATCGCCACGGCTTTACATGGTGCTGGCCTGGCGGGTGCGTGGCGCAACGAACAGCTGGACGTGACCGACCAGCTCGGCCACCGCAAAGGTAAGGTGGAACGCGCAGCCGTGCGTCCACTGGGTATCAGCACGACGGCGGTACACCTGGCGGGACAGACAGCCGATGGACGCTTCTGGGTTCAGCAGCGCGCTTGGGACAAGGCCACTGACCCCGGCTTGTGGGACACCCTGGTGGGCGGCATGGTCGCTGACCAGGACACGCTTGAGTCCGCGCTGGTCCGTGAGACCTGGGAAGAAGCTGGCCTGTATCTGCACGCGCTGCAGGGGCTGCATGCAGGCGGCGAGTTCACCACCTGCCGGCCCAGCAGCGATGGCCGAGGTGCCGGATACCTCAATGAGCGCATTGTGTGGTCGGTCTGCACGGTGCCCGATGGAATGGTCCCGCAGAACCAGGACGGCGAAGTGGCGCAGTTTGGCCTGATGGACGCATCCGAGCTGGCAGCGGCCCTGCAGCGCGACGCGTTTACGCTCGAAGCGGCCTTGATTTATGCCGAGCTGCTGGCTCCAAGCCACACGTGAGCAGCCAAAAAACAAGCTGGCCAAGCAGCCAGGCTAGGCAGTCAGCTTTTATTTCCCCCGGCGCACCCGAAGCAATTCATCCAGCACCAAACAGACCGCGCCGATGGTGATGGCACTGTCGGCCACATTGAAGGCCGGAAAGTGCCAATTGCGGTAGTGAAAGTCGAGAAAGTCAATGACATAGCCGTGCATCGCCCGGTCTACTACATTGCCGATGGCCCCGCCCAGGATGCAGCTCAACGCAAACGAAAAAAGCCTTTGTCCCCCGTGCGACCGGAGCATCCAGACAATAAAGAGCGCTGCCGTCACCCCGATGCCAGTGAAAAACCAGCGCTGCCAGCCGCCGGCCGACGCCAGAAATGAGAACGCTGCGCCGGTGTTATGCACCCGCACAACGTTGAAAAAGCTGGTGACGTAGGTCGCGTCGCCGAGCCGGTAGTAGCCCAGAATCAGCACCTTGGTGAACTGGTCGGCAATCAGCAGCAGCAGTGCCAGACTCAACCAGGGCAGCATGCCACTCGCGTTTCGGGTGGAAGTCTTGGCCATCAGGCGTAGGTCCTTTCTTCGCCAGCGCCATACAGGTTGCTGGTGCAGCGGCCGCAGATCGTCGCGTGTGCGGGCTCGATGCCAACGTCTTCGCGGTAGTGCCAGCAACGCTCACATTTGGCATGTAAACTGGCCTGGACCGTCGTATTGGTTGTGTTGCTTGCTACTAAAGTCATAGCGGATGTGATGAAAACAAACTTTAAATCCTCGCCCAGTGAACTGAGCAACGCGTGGTCATCGGGAGTGACGTGCAGTGACACTTCTGCCTGCAACGACGAGCCGACCTTGCCTTCCGCACGCAGGGCTTCAATGTCTTTGTTGACCACATCCCGCAATTCGCGAATGCGGGCCCACTTGGCCAGCAGGGCATCGTCTTGCGGCGGGAAGCTGGCGTAAGTTTCCATAAAGATGGATTCAGCTTGGCCCAGGACGCTCCACGCTTCTTCAGCTGTAAAGCTCAAAAACGGCGCCATCCAGCGCAGCATGGCATGCGTGATCTGGTGAAGGGTGGTCTGTGCGCTGCGACGTGGCAGTGACTGGGGCGCGGTGGTGTAGAGCCGGTCTTTCAGAATATCGAGGTAAAAGGAGCCGAGGTCTTCGCTGCAGTAGATCTGCAATTTGGAGACAACGGGGTGAAATTCATACACCTTGTAGTGACCCAGAATATCGTTTTGCAATTGCGCTGCCCGGCTCAAGGCATAGCGATCAATCTCCAACATCTTGCCCAGCGGCACACTGTCTGTGGCCGGGTTGAAGTCACTGATGTTGGCCAGCAAAAAGCGCAGCGTGTTGCGGATGCGGCGATAGGCATCGACCACCCGCGCCAGAATTTTGTCGTCAATTGCCAGGTCGCCTGAATAATCGGTGGACGCGCACCACAGGCGGATGATTTCAGCACCCAGCTTGCCTGAGACCTCTTGCGGCGCGACCACATTGCCTTCGCTCTTGCTCATCTTGCGGCCCTTGCCGTCAACGGTGAAACCGTGCGTCAGCAGGCCCTTGTACGGTGCGTGGTCATACATCGCGCAGGCGGTGAGCAGCGAAGAATGAAACCAGCCGCGGTGCTGGTCATGCCCTTCCAGGTAAAGGTCGGCCGGCCAAGTCGATTGCGCGGCATGGCTTTGACGCAGCACATGGTCATGCGTGGTGCCGGAGTCGAACCACACGTCGAGGATGTCGGTGCTTTTGAGGTAGCTCGGCGCGTCCTCACCAATGATGGATTCGGCGCTCGCCTTGCTCCAGGCTTCAATGCCACCCGCCTCGACCATGCTCGCCGCCTGGTCCATGATGGCCATGGTGCGCGGGTGCAGCTCGCCGGTGGCGGTATGAATAAAAAATGGCAGCGGCACGCCCCAATTGCGCTGGCGGCTGATGCACCAGTCGGGCCGGCCAGCAATCATGTCGCGCAGCCTAATCTTGCCGTTTTCGGGGTAGAAGCTGGTTTCTTCAATGGCATTCAATGCCAGTTCGCGAAGTGTTTTTGCCGCCTTGTCTTGAGCGAACACGCCCTGCGTGCCTTGTGTTTCTTCATCCATGCGAATAAACCACTGCGCCGCTGCTCGGTAAATCACCGGCGTTTTATGGCGCCAGCAATGCGGGTAGCTGTGCGCGATGTTCTCAGTTGCCAGCAAGCGGCCATGCTCGCGCAGGGCGTCAATGATGAGCGGCGCGGCTTTCCAGATGTTGAGGCTGCCGAACAAGGGCAGATCGTCCACATAGCGGCCGTTGCCTTGCACCGGGTTAAGGATGTCGTCGGCTGTGAAACCATTGGCCATGCAGGAGTTAAAGTCTTCCACGCCGTAGGCTGGTGACGAATGCACGATGCCGGTGCCGTCGTCGGCGGTCGCGTAGTCTGCCAGAAAGACCGGGCTCAGGCGGCGGTAACCCGCATCCAGATCGTGCAGCGGATGCATGAAGTTCAGCAAGGCGAGGTTGTTGCCAGGGCTGGTCGCGATGACCTTGCCGGTGAGCTGATAGCGCTCCAGACATTTTTCGACCAGCGTTTCGGCCAGCATCAAAATGCCACGCTCGGTGTC
>JANOLL010000191.1:0-2736 GCA_031419775.1 Polaromonas sp.
GGCAGGGCAGAAAAAGCAGGTTGCATGACCGGCTGAGCTACACGCTGCAACAAGATGCCAGCTGGTTGCGTGAACGTCTGGCACCCTAAAAAAGACTCAGCTCAGCAAATCGCCGATGCGTTCAATCGCCTGGTGACGCAGCGCTTGAAGTTGCCCGGCGCTGACCCGCTCGGGTGCAATCTCAGCCAGCGGCACCAGCACAAAGGCCCGCTGCAGCATGCGCGGATGCGGCAGGGTCAAGCCGGCTGATTGCATCTGCGCATCGCCATACAACAGCAGGTCAAGGTCCAGGGTACGAGGCGCGTTGCGATAGGAGCGCTCGCGGCCTGCGTTGCGCTCAAGCTGCTGCAAATGCGTCAGAAGCAGTGGAGCTATGAGTTCTGTTTCCACCGCCATGACGGCGTTGAGGTAGTCGCTGCCCTCGGCCGGCTGCTCATGCGCTAAGTCGGTGTCCAGTGGCGCGGTTTTGTAAACGCTGGAGGTTTTACTGACTCGCGTCAACGGCAAGCCGTCAATGGCTGCAAGCGCCTGCCTGAGCGCGGCCGCCGCATCACCCAGATTGGCTCCCAGACCGATAAAGGCTTGAACCACCGGGTTGCCTGACGCTGGTCTAGTGTTCAGGGGCGGTGTTGCCGGACGCAGCCTCGCCGGAAGCCCCTGTATCCCCCCGACCGGCAGGCTTGCGCCGACGGCGGCGCTTTCTGGCGGGTGCAAAGTCACCCTGCACCGGCTCAACGCCAGAGTTGGGCGCTGACTCGACCGGCCCCGAAAACCGAACGTCTGCAGGCGCTGCGTCCTGGCGCTTCACACGAGCGCGTGGATGCTGCGGCTTTTGCGACTGTTCCTGCCGCATAGCTTCAATCATGGCGTGACGCTCGTCGTCATAAGCGGTGCTGAATTTTTCCCACCACTCGGCTAGTTCCATCTCGACTTCGCCGGTCTGCGCGCGCAGGCGCAGAAAGTCAAAACCGGCACGAAAACGCGGCTGTTCAAGCAGCGAATAGGGCGACGAGCCAACGCGTTTTTCAAAACGCGGCTGCATGGTCCAGATGTCCCGCATGTCACCGCCGAGCTTGCCACGGCCCGACACATCGCCAATCTTCGCGTTAAAGGCGTCGTCCACCGCATCCTGCAGCGCCGGCATGGTGTGTTCACCCCGGGCCAGACGCCTGGCCCAGCCATCGCGCACATCCGACCACAACACACAAGACAGCAAAAAGCTGGGCGCTACCGGTTTGCCCTCGTCCACCCGGCGGTCGGTATCCAGCAAGGCCAGATTCAGAAAGGGCTCATCGGCCGCCTCCACCACCACATCAAGCAAGGGATAAATACCGGTTGCCAGACCCAGGCCGCGGAGCTGCTCGATGCTGGCCAGCGAGTGGCCGGTTTGCAGCAGCTTGAGCATTTCATCAAACAGGCGCGACTGCGGCACATCTGCCAGCAGCTTGGACATTTCACGCAGCGGCGCGGAAGTCTTGTCTTCAAAAGTAAAACCCAGCGCATGGAGCTTGGCAGCAAAGCGCACGGCTCGAATGATGCGGACTGGATCCTCCCGGTAACGCACAGCCGGGTTGCCAATCATGCGAATGATTTTTTTCTTTGCGTCCTTGATACCGTTGTGGTAGTCGACCACGATCTGCGTCTGAGGGTCGTAGTACATGGCGTTGATGGTGAAGTCGCGCCGGGCAGCGTCCTCTTCCATCGGGCCCCATACGTTGTCACGCAGCACCCGGCCCGAGGCATCGACAGCATGCTTCATGCCGGCGAGTTCGCTCTTGCTGGTGCGCTCGTTACCGCCCACCTGTTCAGCCAGGCTGCTGTCAAGGTGCGCGCGAAAGGTCGACACTTCAATCACCTCATGCTCACGCCCGCGGCCATAGACCACATGCACGATGCGAAAGCGCCGGCCAATGATGAACGCCCGGCGAAACAGCTGCTTGACCTGTTCTGGCGTGGCATCGGTGGCCACGTCAAAGTCTTTGGGACGCAGGCCCACCAGCAGGTCGCGCACCGCGCCGCCAACAATAAAAGCCTGGTAGCCGCCCTCTTTGAGCGTCAGAACCACGTCCATGGCGCGTTCGTCAACCAGCTTGGGGTTGATGCCATGGTCCTTGACCGAGATGTCGTGGCGGGTGCCGAAAGGAGATTTCTTGGCACGCCGGTCGGCGTCAGCGCCAGAGGTTTTGCCGAACAGCCTGTCGATAAATTTTTTAATCATGCAATGGTGGAGCTTGACGGGACACTGCGCCGCTGCCAGGCAGCAGGTCGGTCCCCCAAGGTTTAAAACAAGTCAAGTATGCGCCATCCCCGCTCTGTGGCGAGCGCCCGAAGGCGATCGTCAGGATTGGTGGCGACCGGATGGCTGGCCTTTTCAAGCAGGGCCAGATCATTCATGGAGTCGGTGTAAAAAGTCGTTTCCACGTCGTCCCAGCCCAGGCTTTGTGCGGCCAGCCATTGTTCCACGCGAATCACCTTACCTTCCCGAAAAGACGGGGTGCCCCGGATTTCCCCGGTCAGCACGCCAGTGGCGTCACGCGCCAGTTCGATGGCAATCAATTCCCGTACGCCAAAGGCATCGGCAATCGGGCGGGTCACAAACTCGTTGGTGGCGGTCACGATCACCACGGCATGGTCCGACTGCTGGTGGCTGCGAACCAGCTCAAGGGCCTGCTGTGTGATGCCTTTTTGAACTACATCCCGCATAAAACTTTGATGAGCAGCTATAGATTTCGTAGT
>JANOLL010000192.1:0-7506 GCA_031419775.1 Polaromonas sp.
CCCATCGCAACGCGCCTCGTACCCTGGACCTTGACCTGCTGTTGTATGGCGATGCGCAGATGCAATCAGCCGGTTTGACCCTGCCGCATCCGCGCATGCTGCAGCGGGCCTTTGTGCTGGTGCCGCTGGCGGAGATTGCACCGGAGCGGGTCAGCGCCGGGCAACTTCAAGCGCTGCGTCACCAGGCGATTGAACGCATCGGCGATTTGCTGGGCTGAGTCTTTTTTAGGGTGCCAGACGTTCACGCAACCAGCTGGCATCTTGTTGCAGCGTGTAGCTCAGCCGGTCATGCAACCTGCTTTTTCTGCCCTGCCAGAACTGCCAGCTATCAGGCTGAAGGCGGTAGCCACCCCAATGCGGCGGGCGCGGTGGTTGCAACAAGAACTTGGCACCGTACATCGCGGCATTGGCGACCAGCACGCTGCGACCGCTGATGACTTCGCTTTGTGGGCTGGCCCAGGCGCCGATCCGCGAGTCCAGTGGCCGGGAATGAAAGTAGGCGTCGCTGTCCTCGGCCGACACCTTGTCAACCAGGCCCTCTATGCGCACGGTTCGTTCCAGCTCGACCCAGTGAAACTGCAGCGCCGCATACGGATTCCCGGCCAGCTCCAGTCCCTTGCGGCTGGAATAGTTGGTGTACCAGACGATGCCGCGCGCATCGAAACCCTTGATCAGCACCACCCGCGTCGAGGGCCGCAGGTCGCTGCCGACGGTCGCCAGCGTCATGGCGTTGGGTTCGGGCACATTGGCGGCGATGGCCTCATTGAGCCATTGGCCGAATTGCTCAAACGGGTCGGCGTGTGACTCTTTTTCATCGAGTTCGGCGCGCTCGTAGCTTTTGCGCAGGTCGGCAATGGAGGAGGCGTGCTCTGACATACTCGAAGTATAGAGAGTGCTTCATCTCCCCGTAACGCACAGCCATTGACAGTTCCGACACCCATGTCTTGCCTTCCCGTTGTCATCGTTCTGGCCGCCGGCCGCGGCGAGCGTTTTGCCGCGTCGGGCGGGACGGTGCACAAACTGCAGGCCTTGCTGGCGGGCAAGCCTGTGCTGGAGCATGTGCTGCAGGCCGTGCGGGCCAGCGGCTTGCCCTACCACGTGGTGCAGCCCGATCCACGGCGTCCCGGCATGGGGGACTCCATCGCGGCAGGGGTGCGGGGGACGGCCGGTGCCCCGGGCTGGCTGATGTTGCCGGCCGATTTGCCGCTGATCCGCAGTGAGACCCTGCGGGCCATTGCCCTGGCGCCACCCTGCGCCGTCACGGTGCCGCGCTACCAGGGCCAACGCGGCCATCCTGTCCGCTTTGCTGCGGCGTGCCGTCCCGACCTCCTGCTTTTAGAAGGAAGTCGGGGCGCAGCCCCAATAGTTCGGGCTCAGGAAGCGATTAATTCAGTAGCATTCATCGACATCGATGACCTTGGCACCGTCACCGACATCGACACGCTGCAAGACCTGCACCGCGCGGAAATACTGCTCAGGCAGCACTGAGGCGCTGACGCGTCACCGGTGGTTCAACCCCTGACGATGACCGCACAGGCCAGTCGTGGGCCGGCGTTGCCGGTGGGCTGGGTTTTGTAGTCATCCGGGTCGCGATGAACAATCAGTCCGCGGCCCACCACGTCGCTGGCGCCGCTGCCGACCGCGATGCTGCTGGATTCAAAGTTGAACCTGGCCACGCCACTGGCGTCGGCTTTAAGGCTGGGCAAATCGCCTGCGTGATGAACAGCATCTGAATGGTTGCCATGGGGCTTGCCGTCGGGGTTGAAATGGCCACCCGCGCTCAAGCCGTCGCCGCTGGAGCAATCGCCTTTTTCATGCACATGAAAGCCGTGCTCGGCATTGGGCTTGAGGCCGCGCACTTCGCCTTTCACGACCACTTTGTCCCCGCTCCTGGCAAAGCTGACAGTGCCGGTGGTGGTATTGCCGGTGGTGCTTTGAAGCTGGGCCACGGCACGCGGGCCGCTGGTCATTGAGGCGCAGGCGGTCAAAACAAGGGCGCTGGCAAGAAGTGTCAAACGGGATTTCATGGTGCAGGTTCTCCTGGCTGATACGGTGTCGGTCCCACTTTAACCGCCATTGACCGGGCCGGCAATACGCCCCCCAAGTTCGCTAACTATTTCGTATGGCTCCCGTTCTTCGTGTAGAGCTGGACCTGCCCCGGGGTGGCCCATGCGGGATTCAATCGCTGACTATCTGTAGCAGTTTTCCAAGTGCGTGGTCGTGAATGCCCAGTGTGAGCAGTTTGTCGTGGGTCAATTGCGCGTAGTCGCGGGTCGTGCCGTAGCGCCCGCACGAGTCTGAAAAAATCTGCCGGTAGGTGTCTTCACTGAGCACGCCGGCGTGGCTGGGGCTACGCTTGGACAGCGTGAACGCCAGTGCGCGCTCGGTCGTCAGCACGCCCTGGTGGGAGGTGTGACAGTTAAGCCATTTGGGGTCATATACCCCATTGGGCATTTCCCGGTCCCACAGCGTCGGGAGGGTGGCCGTCACGCGGCTTTTGGGAATGCGAAAAGCCACGCCCCGGCAACTGCCGCCGTGCAGCAAGCCAAAGACCAGCCCCGGACATTCAGGCGTGCCGCGGTTCAGC
Organism: Polaromonas sp.; assembly: GCA_031419775.1. Classification (GTDB taxonomy): domain Bacteria; phylum Pseudomonadota; class Gammaproteobacteria; order Burkholderiales; family Burkholderiaceae_C; genus Polaromonas. The sequence continues at coordinate 2,588 of JANOLL010000192.1, forward strand.
CGGCTCCACATTTTGAGGGCGCGGTGGTAGCCGTAGATGGTCGCCATCCGCTCTTCCGAATAGTCAAAATCCGGTCGCCAAATCAGCGAGGCATAGCCAAAAATCCACAAATCGCCTTTTCCACCCCATTCGTGCAGCACCGACTCCAGCATATGGGCAGGATTGCGGGGATTCTGCGGGTCCTGGCGGTTTGGCCGGGAACTGCGGCGGTGAGCATCAAGCGAAGCGGTCACGTGCTTACTGTACAGCGTGAGGTCAGTTGAAACCGACCCGCTCTGTAGGCAAGGCTCGCACAAACAGCCTGCAGAGGAGTGGAGGAAAGCCAAGCGGTTACGATGGGTTGTGGAATCAATCGACACCACTTTCTAGGTCCAGCATGGCCAGTCCTTACTCCCCCCTTCACCCCCAGGTGGCGCGCATCACCGAACGCATCGCTGTGCGCAGCCGGCCGGCGCGTAGCGCCTACCTTGCTCGCCTCACCGCTGCGGCGACGCGCCCGCCCAGCGCTGACCGTATGGGTTGCGCCAATCTGGCCCACGCGGTGGCGGGCATGCCGCGCGATGACCGGTTCAAGGTGGTGGTCCAGAAGGCGCCCAACATTGGCATCGTGACCGCCTATAACGACATGCTCTCGGCGCACACGCCGCTACGAAGCTACCCTGACCTGATCAAATTTGAAGCCAGCAAGCAGGGCGCCACCGCCCAGGTGGCGGGTGGCGTACCAGCGATGTGTGACGGCGTTACCCAGGGTACGTCGGGCATGGAGCTCAGCCTGTTCAGCCGCGACGTGATTGCGATGGCGACGGCGGTGGCCTTGTCTCATGACATGTTCGACGCCGCACTGATGCTCGGCGTGTGCGACAAGATCGTGCCGGGCTTGCTGATTGGCGCGCTGCATTTTGGCCATTTGCCCACCGTGTTTGTGCCGGCAGGGCCGATGCCATCAGGCTTGCCCAACAAGGAAAAAGCCCATGTGCGCGAACTGGCAGCGCAGGGGCTGGTGGGGCGCGAGGGATTGCTTGAGGCCGAATTGAAAAGTTACCACAGCCCCGGAACCTGCACCTTTTACGGCACCGCCAACAGCAACCAGATGTTGCTTGAGGCGATGGGCCTGCACGTGCCCGGCACCGCCTTCGTGGCGCCCGGCGGCGCGTTGCGCGATGAGCTGACTTGTGAGGCCACCCGCACGGTGCTGGACATCATTCATGCCAGACGCTACGCGCCCATCGGTTTGATCGTCGATGAAAAAGCGATCGTCAATGCGATGGTGGCTCTGCTGGCCACGGGTGGTTCGACCAACCACCTGATTCACTGGGTGGCGGTGGCGCGATCGGCGGGCATCACGATTGACTGGAATGACTTTTCTGACCTATCGGACGTGGTGCCAACACTGGCCCATGTCTACCCCAACGGCAGCGCTGACGTGAACCAGTTTCAAGCAGCAGGCGGGACTGGTCTGATCATTCGCGAACTGCTGGATGCCGGACTGATGCATGAAGACGTGCTCACGGTGCGTGCTGGCGGCATTCGCGAATTCACGCGTGAGCCCGAGCTGGCTGGCGCGTCGCTGAGTTGGAAGGATGCTGGGCCATCCAAAGACGAGTCAATTGTGCGCGCCGTCGCCAGGCCTTTCAGTCGCACCGGTGGTCTCAAGCTGCTGGAGGGTAATCTGGGCCGGGGCGTGATCAAGGTCTCCAGCGTACCGGATGACCGGCATGTGATCGAGGCCGCCGCACGAGTCTTTGATTCTCAAGAGGCCTTGCATGCGGCCTTCCGAGCCGGCGAACTCGACCGGGATGTAGTGTGCGTGGTGCGCTGGCAGGGCCCGCAAGCCAATGGCATGCCCGAGCTGCACAAGCTCACACCACCCCTTGCAGTGTTGCAGGGCAAGGGCTACCGCGTGGCACTGGTCACCGACGGCCGCATGAGTGGCGCGTCTGGCAAGGTGCCTGCTGCAATCCACGTATCGCCCGAAGCCGCTTCAGGTGGGCCTTTGGCCAAAGTGCGCGATGGTGATCTCATTTTGATTGATGCCATCACCGGCGAATTGCTGGTACGCGTGCCCGAGCAGGAGTGGGCGGCGCGACAGGCCGAGGTCATGCCGGCGGCGCTAAGGCAGGCAAACGGACTCGGCATGGGGCGAGAACTGTTTGCCAGCATGCGCCGCCACGCGTTCAGTCCGGAAGAAGGGGCACTGTCATGGATGTGACGCTGGAGGTGACCGGCAAACTTACCGCGCTGGACATCATGCGGGACGCGCCCGTGATTCCGGTGATGGTGCTGAGCGACGTCGATCAGGCCGTGCTGCTGGCGCAGGCGCTACTGGCTGGAGGCATCCGCATGCTTGAGGTCACCCTGCGCACGCCCCAGGCACTTGCCTGCATCGAAGCGATCGCCCGTCATGTGCCGCAGGCCGTGGTCGGCGCCGGAACCGTACGCAGCGCTTCCGATGTACAGGCCTGCGCGATGGCCGGTGCGCGCTTTGCGGTGAGTCCGGGGTATACCCACGCGGTAGGCCATGCCTGCCGCGAAAACGGTTTGCCGCTATTGCCCGGCGTGGCGACAGCCAGCGACATCATGGCGGCGCAGGAAGACGGGCTGACCGAGCTCAAGTTTTTTCCTGCATTGCAGGCCGGTGGTGCCTCGATGCTGAAGGCCTGGAGCGGACCGTTCGGTGATGTGCGTTTTTGTCCCACGGGCGGCGTGACCATGGCCAATGCAGCCGAGCTGCTGGCTTTGCCCAATGTCGTGTGTGTGGGCGGATCGTGGCTCACGCCCGCCGACACGCTGGCACGTGCCAACTGGTCGCATGTCACTGCGTTGGCCTATCAGGCGTGTCAGCTGGCACGCCCGGTCGTTTGAGATTCAGCGCCTAAGATTCAGGCAGTAATAGCGATAGCCCTGACTCAACGTAGACCGGCACCGCCGCTGTTTTCAGGCCGCTGGATCAACTCAATCTTGTAGCCATCCGGGTCGGTGACGAAGGCGATCACGGTCGAGCCGCCTTTGACCGGGCCCGCCTCACGCGTCACATTTCCGCCCGCCGCCCGGATCTTGTCGCAGGCAGCATAGGCATCCGGCACACCGAGCGCAATATGGCCATAGGCGGTCCCCATGTCGTAGCTGGTGGTGCCATGGTTGTAAGTCAGTTCAATTTCGGCCTGATCAGGATTGCCCTGGTCGAAACCGACAAATGCCAGGCTGTAGCGGTACTCCGGGTTTTCAGAGGTACGCAGCAGCGTCATGCCGAGTACCTGGGTGTAAAAGTCGATGGAGCGCTGGAGGTCGCCAACGCGGAGCATGGTGTGTAGGAGTCGCATCATCGAATTATCGGTCGACCGGGCGAGGCGGGTTGTTTTTCCTTGTATTCCGGACTGGACCCGCCTGTTTTGTGACCTCTGCTGCCCGCGCTGTGCCAGAATCCGGCCAACTGTCTAACCTGCGGGAAAGTTTATATGCTGATCAACTGTGTGGTGTACCAACACGGCACCAAACTTGCCGACATTGCAGTCGATGAGATCAGTGACTATATTTCACGCCCCGACGCTTTTGTCTGGGTCGCCTTGCAAGACGCCTCTGCGGCTGAGCTGGAAGAAATGCGGGCTGAATTTGGTCTGCACGAACTGGCCGTCGAGGATGCCCAGCACGGCCATCAGCGACCGAAGATCGAAGAGTACGGAGCCTCGCTCTTTTCGGTACTGCATCTGGTGGAGCATCTGCCCGGCGATCCCAAAACGCTCAACGTTGGCGAGGTCGATGTATTCACCGGAGCCAACTATGTTTTGTCAGTGCGCAATCGAAGCCAAAAAGATTTTCTGGGTGTGCGGGAACGCTGTGAAAGAGAACCCGAATTGCTGCGCCATGGTTCGGGCTTTGTGCTGTACGCCTTGATGGATGCGGTGGTCGACCGCTACTTCCCGATTCTGGACGATCTTGAAACCGAGCTCGAAACCATCGAGAAAGATATTTTTACCAAAAGTACTGCCCGCGTGAACATCGAGCGCCTGTATGAGCTCAAGGGCAGGGTGATGGTGCTCAAGCACGCGGTAGCCCCTTTGCTGGAAGGCGCGAGCAAGTTGTATGGTGGCCGGGTGCCGCAAATTTGTAGCGGGGTTCAGGACTATTTCAGGGATGTGGTTGACCACCTGGGGCGCATCAATTCACAGATTGACACCATGCGTGAAACCATGGGCACCGCCATTCAGGTCAATCTGGCGATGGCCACCATTGAAGAAAGCGAAGTCACCAAACGCCTCGCGGCGTGGGCCAGTATTTTTGCAGTCTGCACCGCATTTGCCGGCATCTGGGGCATGAACTTCGAACACATGCCAGAGCTCAAGTGGCGCTACGGCTATCCCGTTGCCCTGGCGGCCATAGTCACGACCTGTCTGGTGCTCTACTGGCGATTCAAGCGCTCACGCTGGTTGTGAGCGCCCGGCGGGGTTTGCCCGCAAGATTAACGCCCTGAGTAGGAACCCGATCCGCCCGACCGGCGAGGACCGCCAGAGCCTCCACGTCCGCCTCCACCCCCACCACCGCTACCGCCACCGCCGGAGCGAGGTCCCCGACCGCCGCCCCGATTGCCGCCTGAAGGTTGGCCGGACGAAGGAAATCCAGACGACACGTGGCTGGCAGGTTGACGTTCATCAAAGTCATTGCGCTGCTCGCCCCGGGTATCTACCCGAGGACCACGTGGGTCTTGACGCTGCCGCTCATCGTCAATGCGCGGAGCTTGCGGATCACGCGGACGTGGCGGCTGGGCGCGGCGCGGTTGGCCCCCTTCACCCTGACCGTAGCCAGACGATTGGCGCGGCTGGCCCGGATTGGGTGTGCGCGGGCCGCGTCCAGAGCCAGCCGATCCGCCGCCTGCATTCATCCCGTCTGCCGGTGGTCTGGCGCGTCCACCGTTGCCGTTGCCG
>JANOLL010000193.1:0-12947 GCA_031419775.1 Polaromonas sp.
CCAGCAACATCATGACGGTCGAAGACCCGATTGAGTACGAGTTACCGGGGATTGGCCAGACCCAGGTCAACACCAAGATTGACCTGGACTTTGCCAAGGCCCTGCGCGCCATCCTAAGGCAAGACCCCGATGTGATCATGATCGGTGAAATTCGTGATTTTGAAACCGCGCAAATCGCCATCCAGGCATCGCTCACTGGGCATCTGGTACTGGCAACCCTGCACACCAATGACGCGGCAAGTGCCGTCACGCGTTTAACCGACATGGGCGTCGAGCCGTTTTTGTTGAGTTCGTCCCTCTTGGGCGTTCTGGCGCAGCGGCTGGTGCGCAAAGTTTGTGTGCATTGCCGCGGCGCAGGGTGTGTGGAATGCGCCCAGGCCGGCTACCAGGGCCGCACTGGTGTGTTCGAACTGATGGTGGCCAATGAGTCGATTCGGGCGCAGGTTCACAACCGAGCCTCCGAGGCCGATATTCGTGTGGCGGCCACTGAAGCGGGCATGACGCTGATGCGGGAGGATGGAGAGCGACTTGTCGCTGCCGGTATCACCTCGCGTGAAGAACTGTTGCGTGTCACCCGAGACTGACATGGCCTCCACACTCAGTAGCCGCAGATGGAGTTGACGGATGCCCGCCTATTCGTTTGAGGCGCTGCAGCACGATGGAAAAGTTCGTCGCGGCGTAATTGAAGCGGACACCGCCAAATCGGCGCGCAGCCTGCTTCGCAGCCAGGCGCTGGTGCCGCTGGACGTTTCAGTGGTCAGCAGCAACGAGGCCCAAGGGGCAGTCACATCGCTGCTGCAAACCCCGTTGTTCGGTGGTCGCGTTTTTAACGCTACCCGCCTGGCAATCTGGACGCGTCAACTCGCCGGGCTAGTGACTTCGGGCTTGCCGCTAGAACGCGCGCTGACCGCACTTGCCGATGAATCCGAAGACGACAAGCAGCGCAACTTGGTGGCGTCCCTGCGCGCCGAGGTCAATGGTGGCTCCAGCTTTGCCCGGGCTTTGTCGCAACACCCGCGTGAGTTCGAACCCATCTACACCGCTGTGATCGGCGCAGGCGAGCAAAGCGGCCACCTGGGAATGGTGCTTGAGCGCCTGTCAGACGACCTGGAAGAGCGCCAGACGCTGAAGTCAAAACTGGTCGCTGCAGCGCTGTATCCGGCTATCGTCACGCTGGTAGCCATCGTCATCGTGATGTTTCTGGTCGGCTACGTGGTACCTCAAGTGGCCAATGTTTTTGCGGGCACCAAACGCGCCTTGCCCTTTTTAACCGTTGCCATGCTCGCCCTGAGCAGCCTGGTGCGCAATTACGGCTGGGCGGTGCTAGGCGCTATGATTTTAATAGCTATCGGTGGACGATTCGCGCTGAAAAACGAAGGTTTTCGTGAAAAATTCGATGCGGCTACGCTGAATATTCCAATCGTCGGGCGCCTGGCCCGCGACTACAACGCCGCGCGCTTTGCCAGCACGCTGGCGATGCTGGCCGGTGCTGGCCTGCCCATTTTGAAAGCCCTGCAGGCCGCAGCAGAAACCCTGTCCAATCGCGCCATGCGCGCCGATGCGCTGGATGCACTGTTGCTGGTGCGCGAGGGCGCGCCGCTGGCATCTGCCTTGGCGCAGAAAAAGCGCTTTCCCGGACTGGTCAGCATGTTTGCCCGGCTGGGCGAGCAAACCGGCCAGTTGCCAGTGATGCTGCAGCGCGCCGCCGTGCAGCTGTCCAACGAAGTCCAGCGCCGCGCCATGGCACTGGCCACCATCCTCGAGCCCCTGCTGATCGTAGCCATGGGGCTGGTGGTGATGCTGATTGTGTTGGCCGTGTTGCTACCGATCATTCAGCTGAATCAGTTTGTGAAGTAGCAGGCCAAGGGTTTACCCTTGTCTACTCCGCACAGCTCCAAGCGTCGTCCCATGCGCTGCAGGTCAGCGGACATACTGCACTAACCACGCTGGTAAAAGTTGAAGGCGCCGACGGTCAGCAAGCCAACATCGTTTTCAGAACGCTTCAACAGCCTTAGACAGTACACTCTTAAATACCATGCGCTGTATCGTCGGCGGTGGCAAATCGGGTGGATCGCGATCAGCAGAAGAGATTTAGCCATCGAGCGTCCCGACCCGCTTTGACGACGGCCGGGCGACGTCACATAAAAACACCTCTTTAAAGGGTTGCTTCAATCGGCGTCGAATGCTGATTGAAGGCCAGCAACCCATCCTCACAATCATGCTGTCATCGTTGGTCATATGCAGTGATGACCATTTAAGGTTGGCCGTTCTATTAGCCGGATAACCAGCGTGCCGGCACAATCACCAGCGCCGGAAACAGCACCAGCAAGAACATCACAATAAACTCTGCGATCATGAAGGGCCAGACGCCACGGGTGACCTCGTCCATTTTCATTCGCCCCACACCTGCCACGACGTTGAGGACGGTGCCTACCGGCGGTGTAATGAGTCCGATCGAGTTGTTGATGATGAACAATACGCCGAAGTAGACCGGGTCTATTCCTGCAGCTTTCACCACCGGCATGAGAACGGGTGTCAGGATCAGAATGGTTGGCGTCATGTCCATGGCGGTCCCCACAACCATCACCAGCACCATGATGGCGATCAGCAGCATCGTCTGATTTCCCATGAAGGGTTGAAGCATCCCCACCACCTTGCTGGGAATGTCCGCGACGGTGATCAACCAGGCCGAAACCATTGCTGCGGCCACCAGGAACATGATGATGGCTGTGGTCCTGGCCGCTGCGATAAAGATGGGCGGTAGACTTCTAAGCGGGAGCTCCCGATAAACCAGAGTGGAAATCAGCAGGGCATAGACTGCAGCGACCACCGCTGCTTCGGTCGGCGTGAAAACGCCCATGCGCAACCCAACCAAGATGATCACAGGCAGCAAAAGTGCCCAAAACGACTCTCGTGCGGCAACCAACACTTCGGCTCGCGATTTGCGCGGCGGTGGCTCAATCAATTCATTTCGTCCGACCCACCACCATGCCAATGCCAACCCAACGCCGATAAGAATGCCGGGGAAGATGCCAGCTAAAAACAACTTGCTGATCGAAACGTTACCAGCCACACCGAAAATCACGAAGCCAATGCTCGGTGGGATGATTGGGCCGATGACACCCGATGCTGCGATGAGCCCGCCGGATCGGGCCTTGTCGTGCCCGGCCTTGACCATCATTGGCAGTAGCAGCGCCGTCAGGGCCGCAGCGTCAGCGACGGCCGAGCCAGACAGCGCCGACAGCAAACAGGCAGCCAAAATTGCCACATAGCCCAGCCCACCCTTGACGTGACCGAACAGAGCAAGCGCGAAATTGACAATACGTTGGGACAGTCCGCCCACATTCATGATTTCGCCAGCCAGCATGAAAAACGGTACCGCGAGCAGCGGAAAACTGTCGGCGCCATTGATGAACGATTGCGCCAGGATCTGGGGGTCGAGCATGTCCAGGTGCCACATCAGCGCCGCCCCGCTTGCCAACAAGGCGAAAGCGATCGGAATTCCCAACATCATGGAGCCGATAAGGCTGCCCAGGAAGATTGCAATAGTCATGCTGGCCTTCCTTCTTCGTTAAGTTTGGGGCGAATGGGATCGGGTGCTTCAGCAAGCGCAAGCTGTGCCTGAAGTGCCTTGAGCTCCGCCTGTTCCTCCGACTCCGTGACCATAACCAGTTCCTCCTCGCTGAGGCGACCGCTCAGGGCGAGTACCAGTTCAAAGACCAGAAGTACCGCAGCGCACACCGAAAACACAATGCCGGCGCTGTAAAACACGGCAACCGAGATGCCCGTGGCAGGCGCCTTCACCTCCCAGTTGATCCTGGCCTGATCGAGGCTTCCTGAAAAAAAGAGCCAGGTCAGGTAGAGCATCAGCACATGCCCTAGGACAAGGCAAATCTTTTTTCCCCAAACCGGAAGGCGCGAAACGAACATGTCGCTACCCAGATGCGCCCTCTCCTTGATCGCCACAACGGCGCCTAAGAAGGTCAACCAGATAAACAGCCAGCGCGATACTTCCTCGCTGACAGTGATACCCGAATTAAATCCATATCGCAGTACAACATTGCCGAACACCAGAACCACCATGATGGCGAGGAATCCAGCGATCAGCCAGTCTAAAAACTGGGAGAAGTGGTGAATTATTTTTTTCATGCTCAGTTGCCTCCGTCCGCAATTAGCGCTGCAGGATACGTTGAGATTGTGAAAATTAGGTGCCGAAAGCTAATCAAGGTGTTCGCCAGTCGGCGAGCACCTTGAAAGCTTAAAACCCTATCAAGGCGAATATTCCACTTTGATCAAGCTCTGAGAAACCAGCCCGACGTTCATCGCAAGACAAACCGTCAGGCCATTAGCGGGAAGTCACTTTCCGGATTTGGACCGGACCTTATCGATCTCTGCATAAAACTCCTTGACCAGCGCTTCTCCAATTTGCTTGGTGTACTGGTCGGTCACAGGTTGCGCTTTTTCACGCATCCGGGCTCGTTCTTGCGTCGACACTTCAGTCACCACCGTGCCCTGGGCTTTTGCCTTGGCAAGCGCCTTGCCTTCCATGTCTCTCGACACGGCGCGCTGCTCGGTGCGCGTCTCGTTGGCTGCATCGGAGAGGATTTTGCGTTCATCAGGTGAAAGCTTGTCCCAGGTCTTCTGACTGAATAGCACGATCAGCGGGTTGTACACATGGCGTGTGGTCGAGATATGCTTTTGGACTTCGTAGAACTTGTTCGTTTCGAACGCCACGATAGGATTGTCCTGACCATCTACGGCCTTGGTTTCCATTGCGGTGTAGAGCTCAGTAAAAGGCAGGGGGACAGCGTTGGTTCCCAGAGCCTTGAACATGTCGATCATCAACGGCGCCTGAACCACCCGTAGCTTTAAGCCCTGCAAGTCCTCGAGTTTGGCGATCGGTCGTTTGCTGTTGGACACATTGCGGAATCCATGGTCCCAATAAGACAGCCCAACCAGGCCGCTAGGGAGTTTCTCCATGAACTTCTTTCCGATCGGACCGTCAAGTACGGCATCGGCTTCCTTGAAATCATTGAATAGGAAAGGCAGATCGAACGCCCCAAATTCTTTTGAAAGGCCGACCAGCAAGCCGGGGGGAAGCGTGGTCAGGTCGAGTGTGCCACCCTGCAATGCCGACACAGTCTGTAAGTCACCACCCAGCGTTCCGTTTGGAAACAGCTTGACGGTCATTTTCTTGTCGCTTTTTTTGCTCACCAGGTCGGCAAACTTTTGAGCGCCATATCCCATATGACTTTCGGCAGGCTGAACAAACGAGAATCTCAGTGTGCGCTCTTTGATGTCAGCCGCGTTACTTGTCAATGCCGGCACCATCAAGGCAGGGGCTATCAAGACGGTGAGGATTCTTTTAAACATTTTCATTATTTGTCTCCAGTTGGGTCAGTGATGAAATTCACCAGTCACTTGCGGCGACGGGTGACGATAACGCTAGTAAAAAACTCAGTCAAACATGTCAGGTTGGGTCTTGACGAGTTGCTCCCAGATCGGTTGGAAATGCAACCAGCCAATGTATTCACTGCCGACATGCTCCCGGCTGTAACGGGCGCGCTCGGGTGTCACCAATTTGGGAGCAATTCCAGTAGCATCGATCAAGAGCTGTTGCTGGCAGCAGCGCTCTAATCCAATGAACCAAAACGCTGCGGCCTCGATGCTGTGACGGCTGACTGTTAATAGCCCATGGTTCTGATGAATCGCAGCTTTGACGCCTGTGAATGCGCTTGCAACCTTGTGTCCAGCCCCGACTTCCACGGCGACCTGTCCCGCTTCATCATCAATGACCACGTGATCCTCAAAAAATACAGCTGCATCCTGAGTGATCGGTTCCAACTTCTTGCCTAGGGAGGCAAAAGCGGTTCCGTATACGGTGTGGGCATGGCACATGGCGACGATATCGGGATGCGCCTCGTGGACTCCGGCATGCAGCACGAAGCCGGCGCGATTGATGGCGTGCTGGCCTTCCACCACTTTGCCTTCGTGATCCGCGAGGATGAGGTTGGACACCTTAACCTGCGAAAAGTGAATGGCCATTGGATTGGTCCAGTACAGGCTGGGATGCTCAGGGTCACGAATGGTGAGGTGTCCGGCGAATCCATAGTCAAAACCCTGCAGCGCAAAAGCGCGACAAGCTGCCACCAGCCGCTCTTTCAAATGCCGGCGCTCATCAGCAAAGTTATTGAACTTTGGAACAGAGGGGTAAATCAGGCCGGACTGTTCCGGTTGATAGAGGGAAACGCGTGCTTCTTCCTCAACGGAAGGGGTGCTTTCCAGGACGGCATTCATTTTCTGACTCCTTTATATGGTGAGTTGATGACGTTGGCAAAAATGGATTATTTGACTCACCGATGGATTTGACAAACGATTCTTTCTCATGAAAAAATGAATTGAATTCATGAATAAGAGTTAACCATGAGAAGAATTCCAAATTTTTCGCTGCTTCGAGCTTTCGAAGCTGCAGCCCGCTTGGAGAGCTTCACACTTGCTGCAGACGAGCTGCATCTCACCCAATCGGCCATCAGCCACCAGGTGCGGGGTCTTGAAAATTACTTCGGCCGCCCCCTTTTCATTCGGCGCAATCGCCGTGTCGAACTCACGTCAGAAGGTAAGCGCCTGCTGGAAAGTCTTTCACGCGTATTTGACGCCATCCAGGCTGCATGTAACGAGGTAGCGCTTGCGCCACAGGCCGAAGTACTTGCCGTACACAGTGCGCCTAGCTTTGCTGCCAAATGGCTTGGACCAAGGCTGCCGGAATTCACCCATGCTTATCCCGACATCACCATCCGACTCACCTCGGGCGCAGAGCCACGCGACCTCACCCGCGAGCGAGAGATTGACGTTGCGATTTCCTATGGAGCCGTCATGGACAGAGCCGGAATGCTGTCAGTAGCATTAGGAACCGAACGGATCGTGCCGCTTTGTTCACCGGAGTTGCTTAAAGGCGATACCCCCCCGCATCAACTTCTCTCAAGCCTGGTACTCATTGACTCGCAACTCAGCAGCGTCACATGGCCCAAGTGGTTTGCCCTCAACAAGCTTAAATTGCCTGAGCGGCCGCGTCCGTCCTTTGATCGAGCCGCTCTGGCCATCTCTGCGGCTGTAGATGGGACGGGAGTAGCCATGGAAAGCCTGCGCCTCGCGGAACGAGAGATCTCTCGGGGTGAACTGGTTGAGCTGGGCGCAGGAATATTTGAATCGCTGGAGCTGGAAACGCACTTTGTTTCATGCCGCACCGACGAACGTCAACTGAAGAAAGTCCGACTGTTCAGGGAGTGGCTTTTTAAAGCAGCTGGAGTCTCTGCCAACTGAGAGTGCTCAGGTACGCAGTCTCGACGCGCGAGCCTGCAATATCCTAGCAATCAGGGCCCATCGGGTGGGATGCGAGCCCGTTGCGTTAGCGATCCACAGCGATAACGGTGCGGCCCTTACGACGCCCGTCGATCATTTCTTGCGAGGAACTTATGACTTCAGACAAACCAATCTCGCTCGTCATTTCATCGAGCTTGCGGCCGAGCACGTGGTCAGCCAGCAAGTCATAGGCTCGGGCCCGTATAGCGTTGTCCACGAACACACAGTTGATTCCGTAAAGCGTCACGCCGCGCAGAATGAAGGGCATGACGGACGACGGGAAGTCGCTACCCTGGGCAAGCCCACAGGCAGCGACTGCACCGTTCCACCGGGTTGCCGCGCAAGCATTGACAAGCGTGTGGCTCCCAAGCGTGTCTACAGTGCCCGCCCAGCGCTCTCGCTGCAGGGGCTTGCCCGGGACACTAAGTTCATCACGAGCGATGATTTCGGTGGCCCCCAGTTGCCGCAAATAGATAGCTTCCTGCGGCTTGCCGGTGGATGCTGTGACGGAGAAGCCCAGGCCTTCCAACAGCGCAACAGCGACAGATCCGACCCCTCCCGATGCACCGGTTACCAGCACAGGACCATCTTCAGGCTTGAGCCCATGCTTGAGTAGTGCCATCACGCAAAGCGCCGCGGTGTAACCGGCAGTGCCAATCGCGGCAGCAGCTCGCGTTGTCATGTCGGGGCGCAGGCGCAACAGCCAGCCCTCGGGCAAGCGCGCCTTCTGCGAGAAACCGCCCCAATCGGTCTCGCCCATCCCCCAGCCGTTCACCACCACACGGTCGCCGGGCTTCCATGCATCACTCTTGCTGGATTCCACAGTGCCCGCCAAGTCGATGCCTGCAACCAGCGGCCATTTGCGAACGATTGGGCCATGCCCCGTAACAGCCAGCGCGTCCTTAAAATTAAGGCTGGAGTACTCCACGCGAACGGTGACGTCGCCTGGCGGCAGTGCATTGTCATCAAGCGGCCGGATTTCGGCAACAGTCTTGCCATCCATTTGGGTAAGGTAGATCGCGTTGAACATCGGGCTCAAACCTTGTAGTCGAACCGGGGCGAGCGTTTTTCCTTGAGCGAGGCGAGACCTTCCCTCAATTCGGGTCCGTTGAAGGAAAGAATTTCAAGCGCAGCCGAATTGTCGAAAGACGGACCTGCCAGGCGAAGCCAGTTGTTGAGCGCGTGCTTGCTCCAACGGATGGGGCGCTGCGCACCGCGCGCCAGCCTCTCGGCCACTTTCACCGATTTCGCCTCTAGTTCATCATCTTCCACACACAGCGACACGACGCCTATTCGCTCGGCCTCTTCACCGGAAAGCGGCTCACACGTCAGGATGTAGTACTTGGCTTTGGCCATGCCACACAGCAGCGGCCAGATCAGTGCCGCATGGTCACCTGCGGCCAATCCCAGGCGAGTATGACCGTCGATGATACGTGCCGTTTTTGCAGCGATCGACACATCAGCGAGCAGTGCGGCAGCCAAGCCCGCGCCCACAGCCGGACCGTGGATAGCAGAAACTATCGGCTTGGAGCAGTTGATCATGTTGTAGCAAAGCTCGCGAAATTCCTTGAGGGCTGCGGCCTGCATGCTGTAGTCATCCATGATGCGTTCGATCATGCTGAAGTCGCCACCGGCGGAGAACGCAGCCCCGGCACCCCGGATGATTGCCACATTCACATCAGGGTCCTCGTCCACGATCTTCCACACATTCGTGAGCTCGCCATGTGCCTCCCAGTTCAGCGAGTTCATGGTTTCAGGGCGATCGAGTGTGATGCGCAGCACGCGCTCGGCGGGTCGGTCGAACTTGAGATAGGTAAAGCCGACGTATCTATCATTCATTGAAGTTTCCTCAGGTGGTTGGTAAATGGATGTCAGGCGGCTTCCTGCGTCACGAGTCTGCGGGTCGTGGGCGGTATAAAAATTTGCTGGTAGTAAAGCGCCTCGCTGCTGCCGGCGATGTGCCGCACGATATCCATCTGCGCGACCCAGGAGCCTTCGGGCAGTCCCATGTGCTGCCCGATCTCGCGAGGCGCTTCAATCAGCGTCATCGTCTGGCTAACGCCACCCGGAGGCACCTGCGCTTCCTGGGCGAGTAGCGCCTTGAAGTTGGTGCCAGCAAGCTCAGCGGTTGAGCGAGAGGCCAGCCCGGTGAAACGGTCGCCGTCGAAATAAAAGCGATTGAAGACGTCAAATTCGTCGTTGACAGTCAGCACGCGGTCCAGCTCGATGATGCTCGCCCCGCTAGTGAAATGGCGGCTCCAGGGTCCTTTGCGTGACCGGGCTCGACGACCCAGCACTTCAGAAAAAACCGGCAGCACCGTAGAGCCGTCGTCATCCAGAAAGCGGCAATGCGCCACGTCATCAATGCGATGCGGAGCAGTGGCCACGAAGCTGCCGCTGCCCTGCTGGCGCTGCACTACGCCCGCCTCGGTCAGGTCGCGCAGCGCCCGCTGTACGGTACCCATGCTCAGGCCTGTCGCAGCAGTGAGCTCGGTCTCGGGGGGCAGGCGGTCGCCCGCTGTCCAGTGCCCCGCATGGATGCAGTTGAGGAGGGCCAGGCGCAGTTGCGCGTGCTTGGCGAGAGTTTCGCCATGCCTCGCAACGCGTTGCATGGCCCGGGCGAGTTTGCGAAGCTTGTTCGGATCGGCGGGCGTTTTGGTTTTCATGGTTGATTAATCGGGCGTGTTTGACAATTCAAAGTACTATAGAGTATTATCAAAATAATTGAAAGTGACCCATGGCACTCGACTTTTCATTTTCACCGGAACACGAAGCGTGGCGCACACATGTGCGGGATTTCGCCCAACGTGAGTTGCAGCCCAACAGCCGCCGGTGGGACGAGGAGGGTCACTTGCCGCGCGATGCCATTCGCAAGATGGCAGGTGCCGGGATCCTGGGTGTCATTGGCAAGCCCGAACTCGGAGGTGAGGGCCGAGACTATGTCAGCCTGGGCATCGCTATCGAGGAGCTTGCAGCCGCTGATGTGAGCTGCGCCCTCATCGCATGGCAGCAGGCGACGCATGCTCACTTCTTTCCTGGCTGGGGCGACGACACGGTGCGCGCCGTCTATGCCGGCGAGTGCGTTGTGGCGCTCGCCACATCCGAGGAGAATGCCGGTTCCGACCTGTCCGCCATTCAGGTCACCGCGTTGGAGGACGGCGGCCACTATGTGATCAACGGCACCAAAATCCATGTGAGCACCGTGCCGGGAGCAAACCTGCTTGCGGTGTCGGCAAAGATCGTCACTTTCGACGGTGGCAAGCCAAAGATGGTTTTGCTGCGCGTACCAACCAATCTACCGGGTATTTCAACCTCGGTCATGGAGCAGATGGGCGCGCGGGCGCACATGCTGGGAGAGGTGCACTTTGACAACGTACGCGTTCCGCTGGAAGCGACCCTGGGCGGTGCGGGCGACGGAAAGGCCATCATGTACGCCCGCTTTAACGTATCGCGCTGCCTCTCCCCGCTGGCAGCCCTCGGCGCAGCGGGCGCCGTGCTGCGCGAGACGATTGATTTTTCAAAGAAGCGCATCGTCTACGGTCGCGCTATTGCAGCCAACCAATCGATCAGCTTTCCGCTGGTGGAGCATCACGCAAAGATAGAGGCCGGCCGGCTACTCGCCTACCGCGCGCTGGTTGCCAATGACCATGGTCAAGATGCGACGGCCGACGCCGCCATGGCCAAATGGTTCGGTATCTCGACAGGCGTTTCCGTCATCCAGGATTGTCTGCAAATGTTCGGTGCCAACGGCTACCTGCGAGACAACGGCATTGAGCAGCGCCTGCGCGATGTCTATTCATTCCTTTTCACTGGAGGAACCCTCAATATCATGAAGCTGATCCTGGTGCGCCAACTTTTAGGCGCTGAATATGCGGGACTTCGGCAATGAGTGGCCCATTGACCGGTTATCGCGTACTGGAGCTTGGCTCCACTGTGGCCGGGCCGTTTTGCGGAAGGCTGCTCGCCGATTTTGGAGCGGAGGTCATCAAGGTGGAGCCCCCAGAGGGCGACCCGGTGCGCACCATGGGAAAGCATGTCGATGGCAAGTCACTCTACGCCGCGAGCATCCTGCGAAACAAGCAGTTGATCTCGCTGGACCTGCGCAAGCCAATCGCCCGAGACGTGGTGCGTAGGCTGGCCGCCAGGTGCGACGTAGTGGTAGAGAACTTTCGCCCCGGCACGCTGGAGAAGTGGGGCCTAGGCTACGAGCAACTACGCGAGGACAACCCGGGCTTGGTGATGGTTCGTATCAGCGGCTTTGGCCAGAGTGGACCCTACAGTGACCGGCCAGGCTACGGATTCCTCGGAGACGCCGTTGGCGGCATGCTGCACATCAACGGCTATCCTGACCGACCACCCGTGCGAGCGGCGGTACCCGTCACGGATATGGTGACGGCGCTCTATGGCGCATTTGGCGCAGTCATGGCACTGCTTTCGCGCGGCAAGACCGGCCAGGGTCAGATCGTTGATGCCGCGCTCTATGAGAGCTCGTTCAGCCTGATGGAATCCCATGTGCCGGCATACGAAAAATTGGGGCATGTGGCCATGCGCGCCGGCTCCAGCCTGCCCGGCAGCACGCCCAACAATCTCTATCCAACGGCAGACGGTGGATTCGTTGCGATGGCAGCATCTAGCGATGCCGTATTCAAGCGACTGGCTACGGTCATGGATCAACCCGAGCTCTCTGCCGATCCGCGCTTTGTCGGAGCGATAGACCGGGTGCATAACCAAGACGCGCTGGACGGGATCATTGGCCAATGGACCAGCGGCTTCGTGCTGGACGAACTGGAATTGCTGCTGCATGCGCGGGATGTTCCAGCATCGCGCGTATTCACCATGGCCGATATCTTTCGCGATCCGCATTTCGCCGCTCGCGGCACGATCACGCATGCACCAGACAGTGTGTGGGGCAGCATAGCGATGCCAGCTCCAGCGCCGCGTCTTTCCGGAACACCGGGCGAGGTGAGGCATGCAGGTGGCGATGTGGGTGCAGACACGGTCGAGGTCTTGCGCACCATCGGCAACATGAGTGATGACGAAATCAAGGCGTTGTTGGACAGCGGCGCCGCCTTTGACCGGAACCACGCGCGGGGCCTGGTGCCTCACCTCAAGGAGAATCCGCAATGAAGCCCAGCAACGTCCTTTTTATCTTCTCGGATGAGCATGACCCGCGCTACATGGGCAGCTCAGGCCATCCCTTTGTCAGGACACCCAATCTGGACAAACTAGCAGCGCGGGGGACACGGTTCTCCAACGCCTGGACGCCGTGCCCCGTCTGCGTGCCGGCTCGCGCGAGCCTGGCCACGGGCCGCTACGTCCACGATATCGGCTACTGGGACAACGCCATCGCCTACGAGGGCCGCGTGCCTAGTTGGGGCCACCGCATGCAGCAGGCTGGCCACCGCGTCGAGGCAATCGGGAAGTTGCACTACCAGGACGAAAAATCCCCGACCGGCTTCGACCGGCAGCACGAGCCCATGCACATCCTCAATGGCATCGGCCAGCTGTGGGGCTCCGTACGAGACCCGATGCCGGAGATCGCGGGACCCTCAGCCCTTTACGAGAAAGTCGGGCCCGGCACGTCCAAC
>JANOLL010000194.1:0-2189 GCA_031419775.1 Polaromonas sp.
GGCTGAAAAGCTGCGCGCCGGTGGTGCCGGTATTCCAGCGTTTTTCACCAAGACCGGTGTCGGCACGATGGTGGCTGACGGCAAGGAGTTGCGTGAATTTGACGGCGAAACCTATGTGATGGAACGCTCGCTGGTGCCTGATGTGTCGCTGGTCAAGGCGTGGCGCGCGGACCAGTCCGGCAACCTGCAGTTTCGATTGACGGCGCGCAATTTCAACCCGGCTGCCGCCATGGCGGGCAAGGTGTGCATTGTGGAAGTGGAGGAGGTGGTGGAGACCGGGGCCATGGACCCGGATCACATTCATCTGCCGGGCATCTATGTGCACCGCATTGTGCTCAATGCCAAGCCCGAAAAGCGCATCGAAAAACGTACCATCACCGAAAAAACTGGAGCATGACATGACAGCCCCCACATTCACTTTGTTCACTGCCCCCCGAGGGGGCGTAGCCTCCCTCGGGGCGGCCCAGCGGGAGATCTGATATGGCCTGGACACAAGATCAAATGGCAGCGCGTGCCGCGCAGGAATTACAGGACGGCTTTTACGTCAACCTGGGCATCGGCATTCCAACCCTGGTGGCCAATTTCGTGCCGGCCGATATTGAGGTCTGGCTGCAGTCCGAAAACGGCATGCTCGGCATCGGGCCTTTTCCCACTGAAGACGAAGTGGACGCGGACCTGATCAACGCCGGCAAACAGACTGTCACCACCATCAAGGGCTCATCGATTTTTGGCTCCGAGCAGTCGTTTGCCATGATTCGCGGCGGCAAGATCAACTTGTCGATTTTGGGGGCCATGCAGGTGAGCGAAAAAGGCGATCTGGCCAACTGGATGATTCCGGGCAAGATGGTCAAGGGCATGGGCGGTGCGATGGACCTGGTGGCCGGCGTCAAACGCGTCATCGTGTTGATGGAGCACGTCGCCCGAAAGAAAGATGGCAGCGAAGACATGAAAATCCTGCCTCAGTGCACGCTGCCGCTGACGGGAGTAGCCGTGGTGGACCGGATCATCACCGATCTTGCCGTGATGGACGTGACGCCTGCAGGGCTCAAGGTGGTTGAACTGGCCGCCGGCGTTACGCTGGCGGAGCTACAGTCCAAAACTGGTGTCAAGCTGATCTGACCGCCTTCCCCGTGGACTCACGGTTTTGTCGGGACGGTAGCCTGTAGCAAATCGTCTTTTGCCAGGTTTTCAATCATCTCGAGCAGAACTTTCCGGGTAGTTTGAAGGTCTTCTTGCGTGATGCCGACTGTGCTGACCTGGTTAGTTTTAAGAGCCAAGGGCACCAGCTTGTTTTTCAAGGCTCGGCCCTCTTGGCTCAGATGCACGTAGATATTTTTACGGTTGGTCGGCAGTCGCTTGCGCTCGATGTATCCGAGCGCTTCCATGGCTTTCATGGCCGCAAAAGTGGTCGGTTCCATCAGGCCGGCCCGTTCACTGAGTTCTTTTTGCGTGAGCCCATCGGATTCCCATAGGATGCGCAGGAAAGTCCAGTGCCCGAACGCCACCTGATGTCGCGCCAGTCGCACCTGCAGCGCCTTTTGAAATGCCCGCGCCGTATCCCGAATCAAATGCGCCAGGCGATCATCTGGCACAGCCTCGCGCCAGTGGTGAATCATCCGTTGGCTGTCCTTGCTCATGGTCTTGCAGCGTATGCGACCTGACAGACCGGCTGACATGGACTGGCTGTATGCGCGGATTGAAGAATAGCCAGGCATACAGCAGTGGTGGCGCGCGCCCATTCACCGTTGTGCAGCGGAGCCCTGTCATGCATCACTGCGCCAACTAATTCGTCCATCACCTCTATCCTTGGGACCTTGGGCGCCGGGAGGCTTTCGACCATTTTTTCAGTGTCGGTATAGATCTCAACACCGTTGGGGCCGGGCCGCAAATCAGCCTTGTCGCAGCTAATGATCATTGGCCCAAAGTGCTGATGGGTTAGATTTTTGGCAAATTCGGGCCCTGGGGTGTAGAGGCTCCCGCCATAGTTGCGAGCTGCCTTCAGTTCGGCTTCGCCTGCAGCGCTGGCGAGGTTCTCCAGGCGCTTCCTCGAAGCGGCGTAGGGGCTGCCGAGTTTTGACTGACCCAATTCTCCAATGTTGTCCATCCACACATCCGAATCGTAGTGGCCATATCCGCTGTAGGTTGCCGTCGCAAACGCACCGCCCTCGAATGCCAGCAGGGCGCTGTAG
>JANOLL010000195.1:0-2293 GCA_031419775.1 Polaromonas sp.
GCGGACCTCGTGGCGCGCGACGGCCCAGGGCCAGATCAGCAACCCGCTGACGCTTGCTTTTTCTGCAGCGCTGTGCGCGGTGGGATCAGTCATTTTGTACGTGTGGGTCAATCCTCTGACCATGTGGCTGACCTTTGCCACATTTGTCGGCTACGCGGTGATCTACACCGTCATTCTGAAACCGATGACGCCACAAAACATCGTGATTGGCGGTGCCTCCGGTGCCATGCCGCCAGTCCTCGGCTGGGCGGCCATGACTAATACCGTCAGCCCCGAGGCGCTCATATTATTTTTGATCATCTTTTTGTGGACGCCACCGCACTTCTGGGCGCTGGCGCTGTACCGGGTGGAAGACTACCGCAAGGCTGGTCTGCCCATGTTGCCGGTGACGCACGGCAATGAGTTCACCCGGCTTCAGGTGTTTCTGTATACCCTGGTCTTGTTCCCGGCTTGCCTGATGCCCTTCGCCTTTGGCATGAGCAGTTGGTTATACCTGATTGTGGCAGTGGTTTTGAGCAGTGGTTTCAGCTGGTATGGCTGGCGGCTGTGGCGAAATTACTCCGATGCGCTGGCCCGCAAGACTTTTCGCTTTTCCCTGATTCACCTGTCGGTGCTGTTCGCAGCGCTGCTGCTCGATCACTACCTCCTTTAAGTCGGTGCATGACCTCTATTTCAGTCCCTTCACCATTCTCCCAGAGCAAACGATTTGCTATTAAAAAAATAGCTAATGGCCTTGTTTTGACGGGGGCCGTAGCACTTTTATCTGCCTGTACCAAGGAAGAAAAAGCAGCGTTTAAAAGCATAGACCTGACCGGCGCCGACTACGCCAAAGACTTTTCATTGGCCGACCAAAACGGCCAGCTTCGCAGCATCAAGGATTTCAGCGGCAAAGTGGTGGTGGTGTTTTTTGGTTTTACCCAGTGCCCCGATGTCTGCCCAACGGCCATGGCCGAGCTGGCGGGCATCAAAAAATCGCTGGGCGCCGACGGCGACAAACTGCAGGCAATTTTGATCACGGTCGATCCCGAGCGTGACACACCCGAACTGCTTCAGGCCTACATGCGTAATTTTGATCCGACCTTTCTGGCGCTTCGCCCCACACTCGACAAGTTGCCCCAGGTCGCGAAAGACTTCAAGATTTACTACAAAAAAGTGGACGGAAAAACACCCGGCAGCTACAGCATGGACCACTCTGCTGGCAGCTATATCTACGACACCAAAGGCCGGGTGAGGCTGTACAGCCGTTACGGCAACGATGCAGGTGGGCTGACGTCAGACATTCGCCTGCTGCTCAAAGGTGCGTGACGCGAAACACGCCTAACGCGAAACCAGCCGCGCATAAAAAAACGCCACGCCGTTCAATACCAGCATGGCGTTTTTTTTAGGTCGGCAGCGAGATTGCCTCAGGCGTAAGCGCCGAGTACCTTCTTCATTTTCTTCATCGCAGCGACTTCAATCTGGCGAATGCGTTCTGCACTGACGCCGTAAACGGCGGCTAGGTCGTGCAGCGTCATGCCGCCCGATCCATCGTCATTGACTTTCAACCAGCGCTCTTCGACGATCTTGCGCGAACGCGCGTCCAACTCGTCCAGCGCGGTGGCAATGCCGTCGCTCGCCAGGCTGTCGCGCGCACGGGATTCCATCAGTGCGGTCGGCTCATGCGTCGCGTCGGCCAGGTAGGCAATCGGGCCAAAGACATCATCACCGTCATCGTTCGGGCTCGGGTCCAGCAGCACGTCTCCGCCCGACATGCGCTGCTCCATCTCGATGACTTCTTCACGCTTAACGTTCAGCGTTTTTGCCATGGAATCAATTTGAGATTCGGTTAGCGTGTCGCGGTGGGTCGCCACATCAGCGTCGTCTTTATAACCTTGCTTCATCGAGCGCAGATTAAAAAACAGCTTGCGCTGCGCCTGGGTGGTGGCGACTTTCACCATCCTCCAGTTCTTCAGGATGTACTCGTGAATCTCGGCCTTGATCCAGTGCATGGCATAACTGACCAGACGCACGTTCTGGTCCGGGTCAAACCGCTTGACCGCCTTCATCAGGCCAATATTGCCTTCCTGAATCAGGTCACCATGCGGCAGGCCGTAGCCCAGGTATTTACGCGAAATCGATACCACCAGGCGCAGGTGTGACAGCACCAGCTTGCCGGCTGCGTCCAGATCGTTGGTTTCGCGCAATTTTTTGGCAAACTCCTGCTCCTGCTCCAGAGTGAGCATGGGCAGCCGGTTAACGGCCGAAATGTAGGCGTCCAGGTTGCCCAGCGGCGGCACCAGCGACCACGGATTGA
>JANOLL010000196.1:0-5733 GCA_031419775.1 Polaromonas sp.
CGGGCGCCGTGACCAGGCTTAGGCGGACTTCAGGCCCGCTGCCTCTACACCATAGGCGCATATGGCTTCGTCCTCGTCGCCGGTTCCGCCGCTGGCACCGACAGCACCCAGGATGGCGCCGTCGCGATTTTTGATCAGCACCGCACCGGGTTGCGGCAGAAATTTTCCGCCCGATGTTGACGCCAGGGACAAGAAGAAATTTGGGTTGTCTTTGGCTCGCTCGCCCAGCACACGGCTGGAGGCGCCCATGCCCACCGCGCCCCAGGCCTTACCGGTGGCGACGTCAATCCGGAACATGCTGGCGCCATCTTGTCGTTGGGCAGCCTTGGTGTGGCCTGCTTCGTCGAGAACCACCACGGCCATCGGCTTGTAGCCCAGTTCCTGAGAGCGCTTGAAGGCAGATTCGATAATCAGATTGGCTTGAGTCAAGGTAAGGGAGGTCATCAGAGTTTCCATAAAAAGGCGTCAGCGCTGCATGGGGCTGACCGTGGTTGTTGCTGGCATTCAATTCGGGAAATTCAACAGGCCTGATGGCGACCATGCTGGACTTTTGCCGAACTGGGACATTAACAGCAATTGGGTAAGTGGCGTATCTCGTCGTTTGCCCGGACAATTCTGGATTCCCAACCAAACCGATCATGCATACCTCAGCCCTTGTTTTGTTTTCTGGTGGGCAGGATTCCACCACCTGCCTGGCTCAGGCGCTGTCAAAGTATGAGCGCGTCGAAACCGTGGCATTTGACTATGGCCAGCGGCACAGCGTCGAACTGCAGGCGCGGCTCCATGTGCTGCAACAAATCAAAGACCAGTTTCCGTTGTGGGCGCCCCGGCTCGGCCAGGACCATCTGCTGGATCTGGCCGTACTTGGGCAGCTCAGCGACAGCTCGCTGACGCGTGAGCTTGCGTTCAAGATGGAAAGTTCCGGTCTGCCCAATACCTTTGTGCCGGGCCGCAACCTGCTGTTTTTGACATTGGCTGCCGCGTTGGCCTACCGGCGCGATATTCAGGTGCTGGTCACCGGCGTTTGCGAGACTGACTTTTCCGGCTATCCAGATTGCCGTGACGACACCATGAAGGCGATGCAACTGGCTTTGTCGCTGGGCATGGACAAACGTTTTTTAATCGACACGCCCTTGATGTGGATAGACAAGGCGGCGACTTGGCGGCTGGCCCACTCGCTCGGCGGGCAACCGCTGGTCGATTTGATTGTTGAGCACACCCATACCTGCTACCTGGGCGACCGCGAACACCGCCACGCGTGGGGCTACGGCTGTGGTCACTGTCCCGCCTGCGGATTGCGCGCCAGCGGCTACGAGCAATACAGGCTATCGCAAGATCAGCCCTGAACCCGCAGCGCGCTGTCCACCACACAGCGGAGCACAACCGGTGGCTCGGCGGCAATGTGAAATGCCAGCTTACGCTCACGTAGCGCCACGTCACTGGCTGTGACGCGGTCAAAGCGCCGCAGGTGCTCGGTCCACGATTCATCGACGATTTGCTCGACAAAGCGGCCCGGCTTGCCGATGTCGCGCAGCAGTGCCCATTCCAGAGCGCCCTGGCTCAGGCGGCTGCGGCGGCTTTCCTGCATCAGGGTACGAAAGTCGTCGGCCCGCAGCGGGTCAATCAGGTACTCAATCGTGACCACCACATGACCGCTGCCCGGCGGCTCGTTGGCTACGGGCACCTTGAATTTGTCAGATGGCGTGAGGTCTTCTTCCAGACTGAGATCTGTCGCCCGTCTTTGCGCCACCAGCATACAGAGGGTACCGCTCACAGCCGCCACCGCCAGGCTGATGGTGACGCTGCTGACGGTGGCAATCTGGCCCCAGAGTGCGGCACCCAGTGCGCTGGCGCCCATGATTGCCATCTGGTACATCGACATGCCCCGTGCGCGTACCCAATCTGGCAGTGACAGCTGCGCCGACACACTCAGGGAATTGGCGCAGGCAATCCAGGCCATGCCATTGAGCAGCATGGCGGCCACGGCCACATAGACATTCGGGGCAAAAGCCATCACTGCAGTGGATGCGGACTGCATCAGGGTGGCGCGCAATACCAGTGCGTTGCGTGGCATGCTCTGGCGCAGCCGCGGCAGATTGGCGGCTGCAAAAATAGCGCCAGCACCCATGGATGCCAGCAGCAGCGTGAAGGTGCCTGCATCTCCGCCCTGAAGCCGTCGCGCCAGCAGCGGCAACAGGGCCAGCAAGGCGGTTGAATGCAGAAAAAACAGCGATATTTGCAGCAACACGGCGCGCAAGCGGTTGGACTGCCAGACAAACTGCAACCCCACCCGCATGGCGCTGACCAGCCGCTCCCGCCCCAGCGGGCTGGGCACATGCACGCGCCGCCAGCGCATGATGACAAAGCCAGACATCACCGACAGCGCAGCATTGAGCACAAACACCCAGGCCGTTCCGGCACTGGCGATCAGTGCACCAGCCACCAGCGGTCCGACAATGCGTGATGCGTTCATGGCCACGCCGTTGAGCGCCAGCGCGGACGGCAACTGCCAGCGTGGCACCAGCTCCGGCACGATCGCGGCAAACACCGGCCAACGCATGGCCAGCCCGATGCCATTGGCAAAGGTCAGCGCCAACAACAGTGCCGGTGTCATGGCGCCGTAAACCACTGTCAGGCACAGCAGTGTTGCTACGCCGGCGACCCAAAACTGCGTCATGATGAAATATCGTCTGCGGTCCAGGATGTCGGCCAGCGCACCACTTGGCAGCCCGAGCAGAAATACCGGCAGCGTGGAGGCGGTCTGGACCAATGCCACCCAGATCGGCGAGGTCGTCATCGAGGTCATCATCCACGCCGCGGCCACGTCGTTCATCCACATGCAGATGTTGGCCACCAGCCAGGTGCCCCACAACATGCGGAACACTGGGCTCCTCAGTGGCACCCAAGCCGACAGCGATGGATCGGCCGGTGGGGTCGGCGGCGCTGGAGCGATATCCTCAGACATCAAGTGATTTTCGGCTGCGATTCAGGCCGCGGACGCGGGAGCGGGATCGGCGGCCGCACCATCGCTCAGCCGGTACTGCGCCGCTGCGCCAGCAGGCATCGGATGCAGCGTCCACAAGCGATTG
Source organism: Polaromonas sp. (assembly GCA_031419775.1). Lineage (GTDB taxonomy): Bacteria > Pseudomonadota > Gammaproteobacteria > Burkholderiales > Burkholderiaceae_C > Polaromonas. The sequence goes on from JANOLL010000196.1 coordinate 3,090, forward strand.
TGGAAGGCCGCCACACTGGGCCGGTGGGCAATCGACACCATGCCGCCGCCCACTGATGCAATGTGCGCCTGCAGTTTGCCGTACAGGGTTTTTTCTGCGGTTTCGTCCAGCGCGCTGGTGGCTTCATCGGCAAAAATCCAGGACGGTTTTTTGAGCAAAACCCTGGCGATGGCCAGTCGTTGCTGCTCGCCACCCGAGAGTTTCTGGCTCCAGGCGTCGTGGTCGTCCAGCCGGCTCGTCAAATTGGGCAGCAGTGCGTCGGTCAGCGCCTGCCTCAGCGCCTCGTCGCTGTACTGAGCAGCCGGTTGCGGATAAGCCAATGCATCACGCAGGCGGCCATCTGGGAAGTAGGCACGCTGGGGAATGAACATGGCGTCAGCCGGAAGGTGGGTCTGGCCTTTTGAAAACGGCCAGATACCCGCAAAAGTACGGAACAGGGTTGACTTGCCACTGCCCGACGGTCCCTTGAACAAGACGCTGTCGCCCGGCTCCGCTTTGAGCGACAGGTCGCCCAGCAAGGCCTGGCCAGACGGCAGGCTGATCGTCAGTTTGCTCGCTGACAGGCTGTCCGGCCGGACCGGGTTGTCGCTGCTTAATGCTATCAAATTAGAAGCATTTAATTCAGTTTTTGCCTGGGCTGCAGCCACAATATTGTCTTCAAAACTGGTCAGACGATCAGTCGTGGCACGCCAGGCGGCCAGGCTGCTGTAGTTGTCTACCAACCAGCTCAGGGAGTCCTGCACGCGCCCAAAAGCCGAAGAAATTTGCATCAGTTGGCCGAGCTGGATGGCACCACTGAAAAAACGCGGGGCGGCCACGATAAACGGAAACACCACCGCAGCCTGACCAAAAAAGTTGGTGAACCAGACCAGATTTTTCTGCTTTTTGATCAGCATCAAATAGTTGGCCAGCACCTTCGAAAATCGCAGGTCAAGCTGGACCCGCTCGACGGCTTCGCCCTTGTCCAGCGCAATCGATTCGCTGTACTCGCGGACCCTGACCATGTGGTGCCGAAAATCGGCCTCGTAGCGCTGTTGCTGGTAGTTAAGCCGGATCTGCGGCCGGCCGATGTAGTGGGTGATCACGCTGCCCACTACGCAGTACAGCACCGCCATCCAGACCATGAAGCCGGGAATGCTGTAGCTGTTGTCCCCTAGCGTAAAGCCAAACGGGCCCGACAGTGACCACAAGATTCCGACGAAACTCACCAGCGTCACCACCGAATTGAGCAGCCCCATGCTGAGCGAGATGCTGTAGGTGGTGAACAGGTTGATGTCTTCCTGGATGCGCTGGTCCGGGTTGTCGGCGGCCTTCGCGCTCTCCTCGCCCTGACTTGAAAAACGCGCCAGCTCCAGCGCGTAAAAAGCGTGGTCGCCCAACCAGCGCTGAAGGTAGTGGGCCGTCATCCAGGCGCGCCAGCGAACCTCCAGCAGCTGGGTCAAATAAAAGCGGTAAACCGCAATGATGATGAAAGCAAAAGCCAGATAGGTGAAGCGCGCCAGCTGCGTCCAGAAAACGGCGGCATCCTTGTTTTGCAGGGCGTCATAGAACACCCGGTTCCATTCATTGAGCAACACCAGCATGTACACCGCTGCGAGGTTGAGCGCGACGATGGCTGCCAGCAGGCCGCGGGCCTTCCATTTGTCTTCAGACCGGAAGTAGGGCGCTGACAGCGCCCAGACCCGGCTGCAAAATTGTCGGAATGCGCCGAGCTTGCCTGTCAGGGTGGCGGGGCCGACCGGGCCGTTGTATTCGTTGGTGTCAGAAGCTGGATTCATGTTGGATGCAGTCATGACAGGGGATTGGAAACGCCGCTTGCCACATGGCCGGCTGGCACATGTTGGGCCGCAGCGTTGACATGGCCGGTCTGGTCGTCAAAGAAAAAGTCAGGCTCGAACTCGCGCAAAAACTCACCTTTGGCCAGACCGCCCAAAAACATCGCTTCATCGACTTCGATGTTCCAGTTCATCAGTGTGCGAATCGCGCGTTCATGCGCCGGCGCGCTGCGGGCGGTGACCAATGCAGTGCGCAGACGCATGCGCGGCGTGCCCGCCTGCTGCAGCCGCTGCAGTGCGATCAGCAGCGGCTTGAAGGGCCCGTCGGGAAGCGGCAGCACCGCCTTGTCGCGTTCGTGCTGCTGAAAGGCGGGCAGGCCGTCGCGCTGAAAGACTTGCTCGGCTTCGTCTGAAAAAAGCACCGCATCACCGTCAAACGCAATGCGGACTTCGTTGGGATAAGTATCCTTGGCGCGCACCGAATGGGTGGCCACGGTGGCTGCCGGAAATCCCATCAGCAGCGCGGCCCGCACGTCGTCGGGGTTGGCGGACAAAAACAGATTGGCCTGCAGTGGCGACAGGTAGCGCCAGGGTTCACGCCCGCGGGTGAACACGCCGCGCGCCACGCTCAGCTCATGGGTTTGCACCGACCGGAACACCCGCAGACCCGATACCGGGTCATTGCGCGACAGGATCACCACTTCTACCCGCTGCGTGTGAGGGATGGCGCCCGTGTCGTTGAAGGCCAGCAGTTTCTTGATCAGTGAAAAAGCCACGCCCGCTTTGGCAGGGTGCTCGAGCCGGTCGAGCTGCAGCTTCATGTAGGCCCGGTCGTCGGACTGTTCAAAAACGCGGTTTTCTTCTTCCAG
>JANOLL010000197.1:0-5114 GCA_031419775.1 Polaromonas sp.
TTAAATAATAGCAAATGAAAACCGGACTAGGCAAGTTTCATAGCCTGTAGGCACCGGCTTTTTAACCCATTCCGGACAGGCGCCGCTTGGCATAGAGCCCGATAAAAGCCAAACCCAGTACCAGCGCGAACCAGCCTACCAGTGTCGAGTTGGCCACAATGCCCTGCATGCCGGGCGAGGTGATGAAGTAAGGCGACACCAGCACACCCAGGCCAATAAAGGTGCACAACAAACCTTTGATCAGCAAATCGTTGTTGGCCTGGAGTCGGTTGCCTGGGTTATTGGGTTTCTGGGTCGGGGCGGTGGGCAATGGCATGGTTTGGGGTGGTGGGTAGCGGTCGGTGTGGCGCCCGTTCGATAATGCGGGAAGCGGGGCAGGCGTCAACAAACCAGGACTGTAACCCGCCAGACAAAGCCCCCACAACGAAAGCGTATCCAGATGGCGATTCAATGGTTTCCCGGTCATATGTATTTAACCCAAAAGGCCATTTCCGAACGCATCAAGGAAATTGACGTGGTATTTGAACTGTTTGACAGCATGCCTTGTGAGATCTACCGCGGCCAATTTGTTTCAGCAGAACGCCTCGGCATGACAAGGCGCAGCACTGCGGCAGACTGACAGGACGGCTTGAGGCTGTCTAGGCAGGACGACACAACCGGGACGCAGATCCCGCCTTCACACCTGATCAGCGGAACACCAGCACGGGGATCTTGCTGTGGGTCAGTACCTTGTGCGTTTCGCTACCGAGGATTAGGGCTTTTATCCCGCGTCGGCCGTGTGAGGCTTGAAAGATCACGTCGCAGCCTTGGCTTTCCGCCGTCTTCACAATCTCCTCGTAGGGGTGTTCGCTGCGGCGGTGCAGCAGTTCGCATTCCACACCGGCTTCGCTTGCTGCGTCTTTGAGAACCCTCAAATTGCGCTCAGCCAACACCTTCGCGTCCTCGTCGTACTGCGCGGCAGAGGCGCTTATTTGAATGGCATCGACAGCAAAATAATGAAACGGCATGGTTACCGTCAAGCCCGTGACCTTGGCGTTGATTTCTTTCGCAAACTGCGTCCCCTTCGCTATGGCTAATTTCGACAGGTCAGAGCCGTCTGTGGGGATGAGGATATGTTTGTACATAGTGTGTTCCTGAAAGTTTAGTTTCAGAAGTCACTGAGACGTTGCCATGCTGCTCAGCCACGGAATCCCAAGCACAGTCACCAGACTTCTGATATGGCGCCTCGTTGTAAGTTGAACGTCTGCACTCTGAGCGTACTGGGTCAGGCGATTTTTGAATGTAGGACAACGGTGAGTCCTGAGAAAACGTAGGCAAAGGGTCGCAACAGGGAAGCCCGATCCCGGTGCACCGTGCAAGGCGTGCAGCCAAGTAACGGGCTTTGTTTGCGCCGACCCCCTGATGACCTTCAATCTGTGGGCGTGGCTTATCCAGCTATCCGCTGCTCCCCCGATGTACAGTGACGGGGCAAGGTGACTTCGCGCAAAAAGCAGGAACATTCATAGCCACCTAAACAGCGCGGAATAAAGAAAGACTACTCCGATGGCGATTCAATGGTTTCCCGGTCATATGTTTTTGACCCAAAAGGCCATTTCCGAACGCATCAAGGAAATTGACGTGGTGATTGAATTGCTGGATGCGCGTCTGCCGGGGTCAAGTGCCAATCCCATGCTGGCCGAACTCACCAGCGGTAGACCAGCGCTCAAGGTGATCAACAAGCGGGATGTGGCCGACCCGAACGGTACTGCGCTATGGTTGGCGCATTACAACGCCTTGCCCAACACCCGCGCGATCGAACTCGACGCCAGTGAAACCGCTCCTGCGCGCCGCTTGATTGACGCCTGCCACGATTTAGCACCGCTGCGCGGCAGCATGGTCAAACCCATGCGGGTGCTGATTTGCGGCATTCCCAACGTTGGCAAATCGACGCTTATCAACACGCTGACCGGCAAGCGCGCGACCAAGACCGGAGACGAAGCGGGCATCACCAAGATCGAGCAGCGCATCGTATTGGCGGACGGGTTTTACCTGTGGGACACGCCCGGCATGCTGTGGCCACGCATCATTGTGGCCAAAAGTGGCTACAACCTGGCGGCCAGTGGCGCCATCGGTCGCAATGCCTTCAATGAAGAAGAAGTCGCGCTGGAGTTGCTCGATTACCTGATCGCTCACTACCCGGCTTTGCTGGAGGCGCGCTACAAAGTTGAGGTGAACCTGGGCGTCAAGGACGAACAATTGCTCGAGCAAATCGGTCGCAAACGCGGCGCAGTAATGAGCGGAGGGCGCGTGAATTTGCAGAAGGCGGCTGAGATAATTATACATGAATTTCGCGCCGGCACTCTGGGTCGCATCACCCTGGAGACGCCCGCTGAATTTGCCGAGTGGTTGGTCGCAGGACGTTTGCTGGACGCGGCGCGTCAGCTCAAAAAAGACAAGATTCAAAGTAGTCGCCCGGCCCGGCTCAAATTGAAGCCCGAACCGGCTCCAACAAAAGGTAGAGGCTGCTAGGCGTCCCTACGTGTTTCAGAATGGCGGTGCAGGACCGCTGGACGCGGGATCTCGGGGCTGGGCGCGGTCATTCGTGTGGTACCGACTCTGCAGATTCGGCCAGCACCGGAACGCAGCTACAAAACAGGTTTCGGTCGCCGTAAGCGTTGTCCACTCGGCCTACACCTGGCCAGTATTTGGTCTTCTTCAGGCTTGCGATGGGGAAGGCTGCGACTTCTCGCGAATACGGACGATTCCATTGGCTGACCAACAAGCTTTCCGCCGTGTGGGGCGCATGTTTGAGCGGGTTGTTGTCTAGCGGCCAGGCACCGTTTTCGATTTGCCGAATCTCCTCACGGATGCTCACCATCGCGTCGATGAATCGGTCCAGTTCCGCCAGCGTTTCACTTTCGGTCGGTTCGACCATCAGCGTTCCGGGCACAGGAAAGCTCAGCGTCGGCGCATGAAAACCATAATCCATCAGCCGCTTGGCCACGTCCTCAGCGGTCACGCCACTGGTTTCTTTCAGGGGCCGCAAATCGAGAATGCATTCGTGCGCCACATGCCCGCGGGCTTCTCCATTCTGGCTGGCATACAGAGTGGGGTAATGGCCTTGGAGCCTGGCGCTGATGTAATTGGCGCTCAGTACGGCGACCTCGGTGGCTTGCTTCAGGCCTTCGGCGCCCATCATGCGGCAGTACATCCAGCTGACAGGCAACACCGCAGCGTTGCCCAGCGGAGCAGCTGAAACCGCCCCGACGCCGTTGACCGGAATGCCTGCCGTGGCATGGCCGGGCAGGTAAGGCACCAGATCAGCCACCACACAGACCGGGCCCACACCCGGGCCGCCGCCACCGTGCGGAATGCAGAAGGTTTTGTGCAGATTGAGGTGACTGACATCTCCGCCGAACTCGCCGGGTGCCGCAATGCCCACCAGCGCGTTCATGTTGGCACCGTCCACATACACCCGTCCGCCATGGGCATGCACCAGCTCGCACAGTTTGCTGACCTGGGTTTCAAACACGCCATGGGTGCTGGGGTAGGTGATCATCACGCAGGCCAGGCGAGCGCTGTAGGTTTCACATTTCGCCTGGAGGTCGGCCATGTCGACATTGCCGTGTCTGTCACAAGCCGTGACGACGACGGTCATGCCAGCCATCTGCGCGCTGGCCGGATTGGTGCCGTGAGCGGATGCTGGTATCAGACAGATGTCACGGTGGCCCTGGCCCCGCGCGGCGTGATAGGCCTGGATCACCAGCAGGCCGGCGTATTCGCCTTGCGAACCAGCGTTGGGCTGCAGACTGATGCCGGCATAGCCTGTGGCCTGACACAGCCAGTCGCGCAGTTGCTGGTCAAGCTCGGCGTAGCCCTGCAATTGTTCAGGCGGTGCAAACGGGTGCACGTTGGCAAACTCAGGCCAGGTCACCGGCATCATCTCGCTGGTGGCGTTGAGTTTCATGGTGCAGCTGCCCAGCGGAATCATGCTGCGGTCAAGTGCCAGGTCCTTGTCGCTAAGTTGGCGGATATAGCGCAGCATGGCCGTTTCGCAATGGTGGGTGTTGAAGACCGGATGCGATAAAAACGGGCTGGTCCGGCGCAGGTCTTCGGGTATCAAATCGGCCAGGCCTTTTTCATAGCTGCTGACGACGGGAAGGCTTTGTCCGGGCTGGGCAAAAAATGACCAGAGCAGCTCGATGTCGCTGCGCCGGGTGGTCTCATCGAGTGAAATGCCCAGGTGATTTTTCAAACGAAACCGCAGGTTTGCCCCCGATTGACGTGCACGTTCAGCTATTGAAAAAGTAGCATCTCCGGTATGAACCGTGACTGAATCAAACGCGCTGACGTTGCTGGTCTGAAAGCCCAGATCCTGCAGGCCACGCACCAGGATGGCCGTGAAGGTGGCCACGCGTTGGGCGATTCGCTTCAGACCGAGCGGGCCGTGGTAGACCGCGTACATGCTGGCCATCACCGCGGGCAGGACCTGCGCCGTGCAGATATTGGAGGTCGCCTTTTCCCGCCGGATGTGCTGCTCACGGGTTTGCAGCGCCAGCCGGTAGCAGGGCGCACCGTGGCTGTCCACCGTGACGCCGACCAGCCTGCCAGGCAGTGAACGCTTGAATGCGTCCCGGCAGGCCAGAAATGCGGCATGCGGTCCGCCATTGCCCATGGGCATTCCGAAGCGCTGCGTGCTGCCCACCACGATGTCTGCACCCCATTCGCCAGGTGGGCTGAGCAGCGTCAGGGCCAGCAGGTCGGCGGCAACGCACAGGGCCGCCTCTTCAGCATGGGCCACGCCAACCAGCGGCCGCAGATCATGAATGTCGCCCGTGGTGGCCGGATATTGCACCAGCACGCCGAAGTAATCACCCTGGGCCATCAAGTGGGGCACCGTTGTGGCTGCAGTGCTGACCCGGACTTCAATGCCCATCGGTCGGGCGCGGGTCTGGATGACTTCAATTGTCTGCGGGTGGCAATCTCCTGAAACGATAAAACCGTTACTTTTGCTCTTGACGCTGCGCTTGGCCAGTGCCATGGCTTCAGCGGCTGCGGTGGCTTCGTCTAGCATCGAGGCGTTGGCAATCGGCATTGCGGTCAGGTCGCAGACCATGGTCTGGAAGTTGAGCAGT
>JANOLL010000198.1:0-1565 GCA_031419775.1 Polaromonas sp.
GGTCAGAGTCGCGGGCGGCGCCGAACTCGGAGGACGGTCGGCCTCGCGCCGAGCAGCATCGATTCAGACACTCTACAAGGTTTTGCACGACTGGTTTCCGGGCGCTGCCCAGCACTCGAGCCGTGAATCCAATGTGCAGGAATGGAAAGGCGCCAGAGCCATGCTGCCGGACGGGCCGCCGTTGATTTGCCAGAGTAGCAGACCGGGGCTGTGGCTCAACATTGGTCACGGCTCTAGCGGATGGGCGCTCAGTTGCGGCAGTGCGCGCTTGGTCGCAGACCTGGTCGCAGGTCAGGCTCCTGAGATCGACACAGAAGGCTTTGGACTGGACCGGCTGCGCTAGCTGTGTAGGCCAATGCCGCGAAGTGGCTCCCTGGCTGCTTCTAGCGGCTAACAGGCTGTCCAGCTGTCACAACATGGTTGTACATTCGGCGAAGCCCGGTGTTTTGCCGGGTGTGTGCACACCACTGGAACCATCATGAGCCTCATCAGTTTTATCAAGGAAGCCGGCGAGAAATTATTCGGTCGCGGCGAAGCCAAAGCCGCTGAGGCCGCTGTCAAAGCTGCTCCAACACCCGAAAACATCGCGGCCCTGAGCAAGGCCGCTGGCGACGCGATTGCCACCTACATCGGTACCATGAACCTTGACGTGGACGCGCTCGACATCAGTTTTGATGCCACCACCGGAACCGTTACCGTAGCGGGTGTGGCGCCAGACCAGGCAACCAAGGAAAAAGTGCTGCTGTGCTGCGGCAATGTGGCATCGGTAGAGCATGTCAACGACTTGATGACGGTGTCCAACGCGGAGCCGGCGTCCCAGTTTTACACGGTGGTCAGCGGCGACAACCTGTCCAAGATCAGCAAACAGTTTTACGGCACACCTACCAAGTACCCGCAAATTTTTGAAGCCAACAAACCCATGTTGAGTCACCCAGACAAAATCTACCCGGGACAGGTCCTGCGCATTCCTCCCGAGGTTTAAGTTATCGTCCTTGCATCCAGCGTTCGCGCAAGACGATGCAAAAAATCAGCAGCCTCATCAGCCAGCCGCTGTTCGATGTGGCGGCGACCCGCCAGATCGAACACCGTCTCGCCGCCACCCTGCCACCTCACACCCTGATGCAGGGCGCCGGACTGGCGCTTGCGCGCTTGACGCTGGCCTTGGCACCGCACGCCCAGCGAATCTGGGTGGCTTGCGGGCCAGGCAATAACGGCGGTGACGGCTTCGAAGCTGCGCTCCACTTGCACAACTGGGGCAAAGTCGTCGTCGTGACCTGGACGGGCACTGGTCCCGACAAAGCTGATTCGCCCCCCGATGCGCAGGCCGCCCGCGAACGGGCCATGTCTGCCGGTGTGCCAATGGCTGACCATCCGCCAGCCGATTTTGATTTTTGTATCGATGCACTGCTGGGCATTGGCCGCGCGCTGGATGCGAACCGCCCCGGGACGGCGCGCATGCAGCACTGGCTGGACGTGATGGACGCCAGCCAGGCCATGCGACTGTCGGTGGACCTTCCTACCGGGCTCCACGCCGACACCGGGGTATCACCCAGACAATATGCTAC
>JANOLL010000199.1:0-1905 GCA_031419775.1 Polaromonas sp.
GATTTTTGATCGCTCGGGCGTGGCACTACGGCTAGTCAACTTTGCGGTCGCGATTGTTGGTCGCGGCCCTGGCATGTTGCCACTGGTGGCGATTGCTGTGGCCATGTTTCTGGGCGGCATTTCGGGTTCGGGCCCGGCCTGCGCCGCAGCAGTCGGCGGCGTCATGATCACGGCCATGTCGCGAGCGGGTTATCCGGCTTCGTTTTCAGCCGGCGTGGTGGGCGCGGCGGCCGCCACTGACATCCTGATTCCGCCATCCATCGCCTTCATCGTTTACTCGGTGCTCGTGCCCAACGCCTCTGTGCCGGCGCTGTTTGCAGCCGGCATGATTCCGGGCATTCTTGCGGGTTTGGCTTTGATCGTGCCGTCGGTCTGGCTGTCTCGGAGATACAAAATGGGTGCCCTGGAAGCCAGCATGCCCCGCCCGGCGTTCTGGGCCAGCTTTCGCGACGCCATCTGGGGCTTGGCAGCACCGGTGCTGATTCTGGGTGGCATGCGCGCGGGCTGGTTCACGCCCACTGAAGCGGCCGTGGTGGCGGTGTTTTACGGGCTGTTCGTCGGCATGGTGATTCACCGCACGATAAAGCTGCGCGACCTGTTTGAAATTTTGCGCGAATCGGGTGAACTTTCTGCGGTTATTTTGCTGGTCGTGTCTCTGGCCGGCATCTTTGCGTATTCGCTCAGCACCCTGGGCGTCATCGATCCCCTGACCCGTGCCATCACCCAATCTGGTCTGGGCGAGTACGGGATTTTGTCGCTGCTGATATTGATGTTGATCACCGTCGGCATGTTCCTCGACGGCATTTCCATCTTCCTGATTTTTGTGCCGCTGCTATTGCCGATTGTTCAGCACTACAACTGGGACCCGGTCTGGTTTGGCGTCATCCTTACCCTCAAGGTGGCGCTGGGCCAGTTCACACCGCCGCTGGCTGTTAACCTCATGGTGTCGTGCCGCATTGCCAATGTTCGCATGGAAGAAACCGTGCGTTGGGTGATCTGGATGCTGGTGGCCATGTTTATGGTTCTGGTGGCTGTGATTGCGTTTCCCGAACTGGCCTTGTGGCTCCCGCGCAAGCTGGGATACTGATCAGCCTGACTGTCCGCCGATTTTGAGTTGAAACCTGAATTTTTATACAAGGAGACCGTTCTCATGCCATTTAAAACCGTCATCGGCCTCGCGCTAGCCGTTGCTGCACTGGCCTTCAGCGCAGCAGCACCCGCACAAACCTACAAAGCCGAATACAAGATGTCTCTGGTGGTCGGCCCGGCTTTTCCGTGGGGTAAGGGTGGCGAGATCTGGGCCAACCTGGTGCGCGAACGGACCCAGGGCCGCATCAATATCAAGCTCTATCCCGGCGTGTCGCTGATTCAGGGTGACCAGACCCGCGAGTTCAGTGCGATTCGCCAGGGCGTGATCGATATGGCGATCGGCTCGACCATCAACTGGTCGCCTCAGGTGAAGGAACTCAATGTGTTTTCATTGCCCTTCCTGATGCCCGACTACGCAGCCGCTGACGCGTTGACGCAGGGCGAAGTGGGCAAGGAAATCTTCAGGGTGATCGACAAGGCCGGAGTGGTCCCGCTGGCATGGGGCGAAAACGGTTACCGCGAGATCAGCAACTCCAAGCTGGCGATCAAAAAACCGGAAGACATGAAGGGCTTGAAAATCCGGGTGGTAGGTTCGCCCCTGTTTCTCGATACCTTCACGGCACTGGGTGCCAACCCGACGCAGATGAGTTTTGCCGATGCGCAGCCGGCGCTCGCCACCGGCGCAGTGGACGGACAAGAAAACCCGCTGTCCATCTTCACCGCCGCCAAGCTGCACAACTCGGCCCAAAAGCACATCACGATGTGGGGCTATGTCAATGACCCGCTGATTTTCGTGGTCAACAAAGAGGTCTGGAC
>JANOLL010000200.1:0-1788 GCA_031419775.1 Polaromonas sp.
TTGAGAGCCGCCCAGACCCTGATGCGAAGCAGTCCTGGTAATGCGGATTTCATTGAAGGATCGATCATCGACACCCGCAGCCGACAGCTCGAGGTGTTACTTAGAGAACAAGCGCTCCAGGACAAACTCGATCGCTAATTGCAGCGCTGAGTAGATCAACGAGCCGATTAATGCCGCACCAAATCCGGCAACATTCAAGCCGCTCACCAAGCCCGCCGCGGCCCAAAACATCAGGGCATTGATCACAAACAAAAACAGGCCGACAGTGACCAACGTGACCGGCAGGGTGAGCAATACCAAGACTGGGCGAACGACAGTGTTGAGGGCGCCCAATACGGCGGCCGCAATCAGGGCCGCCGTCAGGCTGGTAACCACTACGCCGGAATAAAGGTACGCCACCGCCAGCAAGGCGGCGGCACTGCAGAGCCACTTAACAATCAGTTTCATGGCCTGCAGGATACCACCGCAGTGCTAGTCAGTAGCTACCAGTAGGCCTGCACCGGCAAGCGCCGTGACATAACCCAGAACGCCGCGCTCCTCCTGCTCCTGGGTGGCCGTGACGGGCTGTAGGCTCTGACCAAATTTTGGCCGTCGCGCATCCAGCACTCTCGCAACGCCATATTCCTTCATCATGGCCTCGGTCTGAGTCACCAGTGAACCAGGCTTGGCAAGGCGGGTGACCACTGTGTCACCGCCTAGCTGCAACAAGGGGACCAGATTGGCGAACAACTTTTCAGCCCATTTACCGCGCCAGCTTTCCCGTGCGCTGTTGGTTACCCATTTGCTGGCATGGTGGGTCACACGTGGCGCGCATCCCACCACAATCCAGCGGGACGGACCGCGCGCGTTGCTGGACGACTGCATGGGCTCCAGCAGTTGCAGGGCGTAGGCTAGGTCGTCAACGTAAACAATGATGTTGTCCATACATTTCTCCTTGAGTTATCGTGGTTTTTAAAGGCCTGTGGTCGCGGGAAAATCAATCGGTGACAAGATCGCGGTGGTCGGATTTGGTACGGCGCGTCGCCAGCCAACCCCCTCCCAGCACGATGGCCACTGCGAAGGCATAGGTCGCCCATTCAGCAATGGTCTGTAATGTGTCAGCGGAAGCCAATGGATCCGGCCCGCCGTAAATGTTGTCGAGCAACGGTTCGCTGACAATCATTTTTGCGGCTGTAAAAGCCAGCACCGCGGCGCCGATGCTGATGATGGCGGGAAAGCGCTCCACCAGCTTGAGCACCATGGTGCTGCCAAAGACTACGATGGGCACGCTCACAAGCAAGCCGATGATCACCAGGTCAAACGAGCCATGCGCGGCTCCTGCGACGCCTAAAACATTGTCAATACCCATCAGGGCATCTGCCACCACGATGGTTTTCATGGCGCCCCAAAAGGTGTTGACAACGGGCCCCTGGTGTTCGGTGTCACCCTGGTCAGCCAGCAGTTTGTAGGCAATCCAGATCAAGCCCAAGCCACCTAGCAGCATCAAGCCTGGGATCTTTAGCAACCAGACCACACCAACCGTCATGGCCGATCGCACAACGATCGCACCTACCGTGCCCCAGACGATCGCTCTTTTTTGCAAGTCGGGTGGCAGGCTTCGCGCGGCCAGTGCAATCACAATGGCGTTGTCGCCCGCTAGCACCAGATCAATCAGAATTATGGCCAGCAACGCTGACCACCAAGGGGTTGAGAATAATTCCATGGCCACACTCCATATCAAGTTTCGACGTGGAAATCCGACGGGCGGACTTCCGGCTTCGTTGCAACTGAACGGATTGAAAAGAGGCG
>JANOLL010000201.1:0-1986 GCA_031419775.1 Polaromonas sp.
TCCATGATTTGCCGACGCTGGCGAACCGGCTCAGCTACCGGGTAGTCTGCGGTACCACGGGCTCCGGCAAGACCCGGCTATTGCAGGCGCTGGCAGCCCAGGGCGCACAGGTCTTGGACCTGGAGGCGCTGGCCAAGCACCGAAGCTCGGTGCTTGGCGTGATTCCTGGGTCGCCGCAACCGAGCCAGAAAGCCTATGACAGCCTGATCTGGGCCGCACTGCGCCAATTCGACGCCGCCCATCCGGTCTACATTGAAAGCGAAAGTAAAAAGGTCGGTAACGTCGTGGTTCCCGAAGGTTTGATCGCCGCCATGCGCCGCTCGCCTTGCCTGCAGATTGAATTGCCAGAAGACGAACGCGTTGCCCTTCTGCTGGAGGACTATGATTTTTTTGTTCGCGACATTGCATTTTTCTGCGACCGTCTGGGCGCCTTGACCCAAGCGCGAGGTAAGGAGACCGTGCTGGATTGGCAAACCCGCTCACGCAGCGGCGACATTGCCAGCGTGGTGCGGGAACTGCTCGTCAAGCACTACGATCCGGTTTACCTGCAGTCGATGAAACGAAATTTTGAACAGTATCACCACGCCACTGTCCTGCGGCCGAAGGACCATACGCTTGACGCTTTCCAGCACTTGGCTAGAAGCCTGACCACCCACTAGGCCAGGTCCCTGGCCCGGACCGCCCGGACTGGTAAAGCAAAAGCCCCTGAAAACCGGCACTGCGGGCTTCAGGGGCTTTTTAAACGGCTAATTCAACAGTTCTGTCCAGCGGAGGGCTGGTTGCCAGATCAGGCAGCGGGATCAGCAGGCGGGGCTTCGGGCTGACCTTCCTGCGGCGCTACGTCATCGTCATCGGGCTCATCGGGTTTGCCTTCAGCCTTGCGCTTGAGTTTGTCTTCTTTTTTACGCTTTTTGGCGAGCTCTTTCTGGCGTTTTTCGTAGGAGTAATTGGGAGTGGCCACTAAGGTGCTTTCTTCAGAATTTAAGCCTTACTGTACTGCATCACTTCCAGCGCCTGGGCAATATCGGCCTGCAAATCAGATGGCGTCTCCAGCCCCACAGAAAAGCGAACGAATCCTCCTGAATGTGGCCAGGCGCCGGGACGCATAGTCGGCAGGTCGTAGGGCACGCATAGGCTCATGGGGCCGGCCCAGCTGTAGCCAAGTTTGAAGCGTTGGAGGCTGTCACAAAAGCGATCCACGCGGGATGGCGTGAACTCGGGCTGGAACACCACACTGAGCAGGCAAGCCGCAGCGCTGCAGTCACGCTTCCAGAAAGCGTGGCCGGGCGAGCCCTCGAGTGCCGGATGCAAGACCTGGGCGACCGCCGGCTGCCTTTGCAACCAAAGCGCCAGGTTTCGCGTCGCGGCGTCCTGTGCGGCATAACGTAGCGCCATGGAAGGAAGGCCACGCAAAATGAGTTCGACATCGTTGCCAGCCACCCCGTAGCCAAGACGCATATGGGATAAATGAATCAGATGGTGCAGGGCTTCGTTATGGGTCACCACTGACCCCATCAGCACATCGGCGCCGCCACTGGGGTATTTGGTCAGGGCTTGAACCGAAATATCCACACCCAGGCTGAAGGCGTTGAAAGCGATGCCCGCTCCCCAGGTGTTGTCCATAGCTGTGGCAATGCCCATCGGGTGAACGGCGGTGTGCGCCTTCACCACTGCAACCAATTGCGGCACATCCGGAAATTCGAGGGTGACCGAGCCCGGCGCTTCCAGCCAGACCAGTCGGGTTCGGGGGCTGAGTTTTGCCGCCAGATCGGCTGGGTTCATGGGATCGTAAAACCGGTGGCGAATCCCCCAGGCAGCCAGCTCACCCTGCGCAAAAGCCTTGTTGGGTCCGTAGGCGTTGTCGGGGATCAGCAACTCGTCGCCGGTTTTGAGCAAAGCCATGCCGACGAGAGCGACCGCTGCCAAACCGCTGGGCACCAGCGTGCAATACCGGCCCCCTTCGAGCGTGGCGATGCGCTCTTCGAG
>JANOLL010000202.1:0-8103 GCA_031419775.1 Polaromonas sp.
CGCGGGTATTTTTTCTGGGTCCCTTGCACGATGTCGGTCCGGCCTACCTGGCAGCCGATGCGCTGGTTCACCCTACGCTGGAAGATACGTTTGCCATGGTTGTGCTCGAAGCGATGGCCTATGGTTTACCGGTAGCGGTGAGCGGACCAGCCTACTGCGGCATTTCAGAATTGTTGAAGCCTGGCGTGGAGGCCGTTTTGATTGACGACCCCGAGAACGCGGGCCATCTTGCGCCAGCGCTGCGCGACTTGCTCTTCAACGCATCCTTGCGTGCTCAGTTGGTGCTAGGCGGTCAGCATTTTGCTGCGGCCTACCCGTGGCAGCGACTGGCACTCGCGCAAGAATCGGTGTATTTCGCGTCAGTGCGGGCCAAGGCAGCGTAAAGCGCTTTCAGCGTATCAAACCACCAGTTTGAAGTGCTTGCGGCTAAAGTCCAGGGACGTCAATTTCTCTACCTGACGCATGAAGTGGTATTTGTTTTCCTTAGCCGTCGGTCGGTAGTTCGGATCAATGTTGAGCACCGGCTCAGCTTCTTCGGCTAGCCACTGGCGTACAGCGTGAGGATGGGTTCCCTCGAACCTTGCCAGCGCGCGCCGGTCAAACTGGCTGTATCTGATTTGCGCAGCCGGCGCCGCCCAGTATTTGCTGACTTGTTCCAGCTTTTTCTGCATGTCCTCGTTGCGCCGTATCCAACCGTAGTGGTAGACGTGCGCACCGGCCAGTGCCGCCCGGGGATTGCGTCCGCGTTTGTGGTCGCTGGTGACCAGCCAGTACTGACCGTCGGGCGCGTAGCTCCGAATGGTGTTCCGGATCAATCGACACTCCCTGCGATACCAGCCTGGGCTGATCGAGACCCAGTCTGGTGAGCCGTAGAAGTGATGGTAATCAAATACGAGCGCTTCCACAGCTGGATTGGCATGGTGGCGCTCGACGCTTTCGCGAATGGTGGCCAGCTCGGCTTCGTGTACCACTTCATCACCCTCGAGGTAAAAGGCCCAGTCTCCTGTGCAGGAGTACTGGGCAATCATTTTCTGCTGCGCGTAGACAAAGCCGCGGTCGGCCATCCGCTCATTCCAGACCGTCTCAATAATCCTTATCTTGGAATCGCCAATGGCCTGAATTCGCGCCAAGGTGTCATCGGAACCCTTCCCAACGGCAACGATAAATTCGTCGACGAGTGGGAGCAAAGAGCGAATGGATGCTTCAAAGGGAAATGCAAGATCTACGCCGTTGCGAATGAAAGTAAAACCGCTGATGCAAACCGTCATGACAAATGATCTCGATAAATCTACGCAGCGTCCTGGAAACCGATGCGATAAAGGTGCGCATAGGCTCCATTGAGCGCTAACAGTTCAGCGTGGCTGCCTGTCTCTATGATGCGACCGTTATTCATCATGATGATACGGTCTACATGGTGCACGGTTGAAAGCCGATGGGCAATGATCAAGGATGTGCGATTTGCAGTGACCCGCCTGATGGCCCCCTGTACAGCTTGTTCGGACTCTGAATCCAATGCAGAGGTCGCTTCATCCAGAATCAGAATAGGCGCATCTTTGTACAGCGCACGTGCAATCGCCAGACGCTGCCGCTGACCCCCAGACAGCTGCATCGCATTGTGACCAAGAACGGTGTCTATTCCCTGCGGAAGCACCTCAAGAAGTTGCCCAAGATTGGCGGCCTGCAAGCAATCGACCACCTTGGTGCGGTCCACGGATTGACCCAGCGCTACATTCATCGCGACACTGGTATTGAGCATCACCACATGTTGGCTGACAACCGCAAACTGTGACCGAAGCGATGCCAAGTCCCAATGCCGCAACTCCTGGCCATCGAGGTGGATGGTACCGATGGTTGCCTCAACAAATCGAGGCAAAAGGTTGACCAGAGTTGTTTTGCCTGAACCCGAACTGCCGACCAATGCCACGGTTTCACCGGCCCTAATGGAGAGATTGAGGGTGTCCAGGGCCAGCGGCGCGTCGGTCTTGTATTGAACAGTGACATTCGAAAACTCGATATCACCTGATGCCCTGTCTTTGACGAAAGAGCCGCCGGACTCGTTTTCAATCAGGTCCATCAGATCCAGTCCACGCTCCAGCGCCGCCAAGCCGCGTGTGATGGGCGTCGCAGCGTCAGAAAGACTTCTAAGTGGCGAAATCAACAACAGCATGCCTGTCACAAAAGCGACAAAGCCACCCACGGTGTTGGTGTTCTGAGATCCCTGAACGAGCGCGATAGAAATGACGGCGGCCAGCGCAATTGCGGCAAGTACTTGCGTGAGTCCGCTCATCCCAGCAGTGGCTGCTGTGGATTTCATGGAAAGGCGGTGAAGCGAGCGACTCAACAACTCAAATCGGCTGGCCTGTGCTGCTTGTGCAGAATTCAGTCGGACTTCGCGGTGCGCCAGTACATTCTCTTCGACCACGTAAGCCAGGTCGTCGGTAGCAACCTGAGTTTGTTTGGTCAACCGGTAGAGCCGCTTCGACAGCACTTGCATGACTAAGGTCACAGCCGGAAAGAGCAACGCGACGACCAGTACCAGCTTCCAGTTTAAATAGACAAGATAGCTGACCAGGGCAACGAGGGTCAATACATCGCGCGTCAACCGCATCAGCGCATTGATCAGCAGCGAGGAACCGTTAAACACCTCGTAGACGACCGTATTGGAAATTGCACTGGAGCTTTGACTTGAAAATAGACTCAGCTGGGCATTCAGCAGTTTGTCAAACATGGCTTTGCGAAGCTGGACCAAGCCATCGTTAGTGACCTTGGCCAAGCCAAACTGCGCCAGAAAACCTGCGCCGCCTCGCACGCTGAACAGCAGCACGAGAGCAAGTGGCACCAGCCAAAGCTGCAAGGATGTTTGCTGAAAGCCACGGTCCAACAGGGGTTTGAGAAGAGCAGGGACCACCGGCTCGGTGAGCGCGGCGATGACTGTGCCACCTATGGCGATAGTCCAAGGTGCGGGGGAGCCCCGAAAATAAGGCCAAACTCGTTTGATCCGTTTTCTCAAAGAAAGTGAGGATTGTGGTGGAACAGCGTCGGTCATGGTTTGCAACTCTGTGCGCGACTTGAACATTGACCCGCAGTTGCGCAACCATGGAACGAGTCAGTACCGCAAAAGGGGGCAAAGCGCGCGCACTTTTGCCTCTTTCTAGATGTTCCTTTTGTCGTCTTGTTAACGGACTGTCTGACTAGCTGCAAAATGGCGTTCCATCTCGTTGTGGTGAGCGGCGCTATTGTCCGCGATCTACAAATCGGTCGGGAGAGGTGGTCCGGTCATCTCCTTTAAACTTATTGAAATAGTTCATCGCACTTTTCGTGAGATCCGACGACGTCGATTGTGATCACTTCTCCTTCCTCTACCCATCCCGCGTCAACTGATTCTGTCGGCCTTCCCGCAGGGCTTGACGCTATTTTTGTGATTCATGCTTCGATATTTATCGACCGTCGCAAATTGATTCAGTCTCAGCTTGGCGCAATAGCGCTTCCGTTTGAGTTCATTTTGGACTTTGATGTCCCAGCTATTTCAGATGCCATGCGGCAGCGGTTTTTTCGGAACTCCGAGCTATCACCCTCACAACAATCCTGCGCCTTGAAGCACTGGCAGGCGCTCAATCTCATGGTTGCGAGAAATTTAAGGCACGCTTTAATTCTTGAAGACGATGTGATTCTTGCTTCGGAATTCAAAGGTACTTTGAACGACCTGATGTCTGAAGTTTTGGCATTCGAGGGCGCCCATGTCACCTTCTTGGGCTGCGGAGGTCATTACTATGTGTCGCATGACGAAATCCATCCTGGACGTCTGTTGTACCCTCGCAATCAGGGAAAATTTGCGGATTCATACATCGTATCTTTGGATGCTGCGAAGCGTAGGCTGCAGTGGATAGCCGAGCACGGTATTCCCAGGCCAATTGATCATCTTTTCGAGCAGATTGACCGGGAGTTCTCCACGGACATGTTTTGGCTGGAACCCCCCATTGTCGAGCAGGGTAGTCATAACGGTACCTTCGGATCCACATTGGATAAATCTCACCCCTTGTGGTTTCAAGCGCTTCAGTTCAGATGGAAAAAAATGTGGCGTAGGCGTCGACATAACTAAAAAATGACAGAGCAAAAACTATGAATGCCCTCTTCCCATCCCGGGGAACGGCGGTGCCCCCGCTTTACTGGATACAAAACGCAGCAATTTTCGCGGCCTGCGCGAATCTATTTTCTACCGCGCTGGCTAACCTCGGTTTTGTAGTTTTCCTGGGGCTGTTTCTTTGGATCTGTGCTTCAGACAACCGACGCCATTTGGACACGAAGAACTTTCCCGGGTTGGTTGCCTGCGCGATTGCCCTGCATCTGGCTTGGCAGGTGGTCGGACTGAGCTACAGCGAAGCCCCGATGGCGCTTGGCCTCAAAAGCATTTTCACCGATCGAAAAATTATTTATATTTTGCCTCTGGTGCTGGTTTTTTCGGATGTATCGCCTAAACGCCGATTCCTATTTGTTTTTTTAGTCACCTCATCCATGGCGCTCGCACTGTCATTTGCGCTTATGGTCCCGGCAATTAATCCTGCGCTCAAATTTAATCCAGCTGGCGTATTTCGATCGCACGCCACGCAGGGAATGGTTTTTGCGATGTGCTCCTTTTTATCGGCTTGGTTTGCCTCGCAGTGTTCACTGCCACGATACAAGTACGCTCTCTATGCTTTGGCACTGGCTTTTATTCTCAACATTGCGTGGGTGACGCCTGGCCGAAGCGGTTATGTGGTGTTTTTGGTTCTTTTGGTGATGTACTTTTTTGTTCGGCGGGGTTTCAAGGGATTGTTAGTGGGCCTGCTGGTCGCCGCTGCAGTGGGCGGTGCCGCTTTCGTGACGTCTTCATCTATACGCGACCGGGTGATGTTGGGTGTTTCCGAGGCTCAAAATTATTCTTCTGATGTGAATGAGACCTCTCTCGGACGAAGAATGGTGATGTACGAAACCACCTGGGAGATGATTCGCCAGAATCCGGTTCTCGGCGTGGGGACCGGAGGGTTTGAAAATCAGTTTAGTGCGATAGCTGCAAAAAAATACACGGGATGGCGCGCAATGCCTTTTCATGATCCCCACAACCAGTATTTATTTGTGTGGAGCGAGAACGGATTGATCGGATTGGGCATCTTTTTCTTTTTGCTTCTCACGATTTGGAGACAGTGCATGCGAGGTGATGTCTATGCAAGCATGACCGGAGGTTGCCTACTTGCGTGGTGTGCCACCAGTTTGTTCAGCGGTCATTTTCGAACCTTCCCCGAGGGTCATATGATTGCTTTCATCGTTGGCATATTGATGATAAGTAGGCATCCGCGACCAGATAAGAGTAGGCCTCCAGAAGGTAGCGGTTTGGTGAACGTGCGCCAATAACCAATAGGAAATGCGCTTTCCTTTTTTTGAGCTCTTCCCTTGCGCTAAGCTAAGTCGCTCAGCACTATGAACTTTTCCGTCATCTTGATAGCTTGTGATGAGTCGGCTAATCTTCAGCAGTGTTTGACCAGCGTGGCTTTGGCAGATGAGTGGGTGGTGATCGAACATGGAAGTAAGGACAACACCTGTGAGCTTGCCTTGGCTCTGGGTGCAAAAATCATTAGCACTCCAGATTGGCCGGGCTTTGGCCCACAAAAAAATCGGGCACTCGACGTCGCGCAAGGTGAGTGGGTGTTATCACTGGATGCTGACGAACGTGTGACGCCTGCGCTTATGGCGGAAATCAGCCTGGCGATCCGGTCAGACCAGGCTGACGCTTACGAGATCCCTCGACTGACCCAGTTTTGTGGCAAGTGGATCCATCATTGCGGATGGTCGCCCGACTACGTGCTCCGACTGTTCCGGCGCGAAAGTGCACGTTTTTCGAACGATTTCGTTCATGAGAAGTTGGTGATGAAAAACCCGAAGGCTAAAGTTGGCAGGCTGATGCAACCTTTGTTGCACCACAGTTATCCAACTCCCCGGAGTTACTGGGAAAAGCTGCAGAGGTACAGCCATGACTGGGCCCTGCAGCGGCATGAAAAAGGGGACGATACAAGTATTGCGCGGGCTGCGCTTTCAGGTTTTGTTGCATTTTTACGCAGCTATTTTTTTTCGCCTGGGGTTTTTGGATGGTTCAATGGGATTCGTTGTCTGCGCCATGCAAGCGCAGGCCTCATTCGGAAAATATTTTGAGTTGTATTGGTTGAATCGACAAGATGAAAAATAAGGTTTTCAATTCCTCCGCTCTTAAACGGCGGGATGTGGTTCTGTTATCCGGTGCGCTGTTGTCAACGCCGTTGTTCGCACAGTTCCGGGTCGAGGTTTCCGGTGTTGGGTTGACCCAAATCCCGGTCGCGGTGGCGACGTTTCGCGGAGAGGCGCAGGCGCCTCAAAAAATTGGCGCCATAGTCAAGGCCGACCTGGATCGAAGCGGGGTGTTTCGCGCCGTAGACACCCTGGGTTTTACCGCTGATGAAAACGCTCGTCCCGACTTGGCATTGTGGCGTCAGAAGGGCGCTGATTCACTCGTCAATGGGAGCATCACGCCGCTCGCAGATGGTCGCTTTGATGTTCGGCTACGTCTTTGGGACATTGTCCGTGGCCAGGATTTGGGCGGTCAGAGTTTTGCTGTGACTTCGGCCGACTTGCGACTGTCGGCGCATCGAATCGCTGACTATGTCTATGAAAAGTTAACGGGCGAGAAGGGTATTTTTTCGACTCGTATCGCCTACGTGACCAAGGTCGGTCAACGTTTCACCTTGTGGGTGGCAGATTCGGACGGAGAGAACGCGCAATCGGCGCTGGCCAGTCCTGAACCTATCATTTCTCCAGCCTGGTCCCCAAACGGTAGCCAGCTCGCCTATGTGTCGTTTGAATCCCGCAAACCGGTGATTTACGCGCATGACGTGGCAAGTGGAAAACGACGCCTCCTGGCAAACTTTCGGGGCTCCAACAGTGCGCCAGCGTGGTCGCCCGATGGGCGACAGATTGCGGCAACCCTGAGCCGGGATGGTGGCTCCCAGCTCTATTTGATCGACGCCAATGGTGGCGAGCCGCGCCGTTTGATCCAGTCTTCCAGCATAGATACCGAGCCCGTGTTCTCCTCTGACGGAAAAAATATCTACTTCGTCAGCGATCGGGGCGGTGCTCCGCAAATTTATCGTATGAGCCCATCGGGTAGCAATATCGATCGGGTCACCTTTAATGGCAGTTACAACATCTCACCGGCGCTTAGCCCGGATGGCAGATGGTTAGCCTATATTTCAAGGGTTGGCGGCGCATTCAAATTGCAGGTGATGGAACTGGGAAGTGGCACGGTGAACCAAGTTACGGATACCAATGCAGACGAGAGCCCCAGTTTCGCGCCTAACAGCCGGCTGATTGTTTACGCTACCCAGCAACAGGGAAGAGAAGCACTGATGACCACCACGTTAGACGGAAAAATAAAGGCGCGGCTCGCCGGGTCCAGTGGTGATATCAGGGAACCTGATTGGGGCCCCTTCTCGCGCTAGAGTAACCATTTGGCTGGTAGTTATCGTCTGCTTGGGCCAACACCGTCAAGCATCGACTTCATACATTTTTAGGCAAGGCTCATACATGCACCGTTTTTCTTATTCACTGCTGTCTGCTGTCGTCCTGTCGGCGACGTTGATTGCCTGTGGTTCAAATGTCAAACTTGACGAAGTTCCGGTGGAAAGCCGCACTGCTTCCAGGGTGAGTAATGCCGGCCCAGCTGACCCGGCGGCTCGGGCGGTTGCTCCGGTCCAGATTACTGGCACAGACGTCTCTTCAGCCGGCCCCGTAGGCGCTGCGAGGGTCATCTACTTTGACTACGACAGCTATGTCATCAAGGGAGAGTACCAGGGCGCTGTTGAGGCGCATGCACGCTTTATGGCGAGTAACAAAGCCAGAAAGTTGGCCATTGAGGGGCACACTGACGAGCGCGGAGGCCGGGAATACAACCTGGCACTGGGTCAGAGGCGGGCTGAGGCTGTGCGCCGGGCACTGGGGCTACTCGGCGTCACAGACGCCCAAGTCGAAGCGGTGAGCTTTGGCAAGGAGAAGCCGGCTGCGGCGGGTTCGGACGAAGCATCTTTTGCTAAGAACCGCCGT
>JANOLL010000203.1:0-2716 GCA_031419775.1 Polaromonas sp.
GGCCATGCCGATGCGCTACAAACCGTCCGACTTCAATTTCGGCAAAAACAAATTGAGTCCGCAAGGCTGGGGGGATTTGGGCCACGGCGGCTTGCGACTTTTCAGCAACCTGAACACGCCTGACGTGAAAGACGAAGTCGCAGTGTTTCAGGGTTCCAGTTATTTTCGTGGGCTAGGTGCCGGCCAGCGCTATGGCCTGTCGGCACGCGGCCTTGCAGTGGATACCACCGGCCCGAAGGAAGAATTTCCGCGCTTCACCGAATTCTGGCTGGAGCGCCCGGCTGCGGGCGCGAAGATCGTCACCGTTTACGCGCTGATGGATTCCGAGCGCATGACCGGTGCCTACCGTTTCGACATCACGCCGGGCGAACGCTCGACGACGGAAGTGCGTGCCAAAATTTTCATGCGGCCCGGCGCCAGCCCGGTCAAAACACTGGGCATCGCGCCGCTTACCAGCATGTTTTTGTTTGGTGAAAACCAGCCCCGACCCGGCGACTTCCGCCCCGAGGTACATGACTCGGACGGCCTGATGATGGCCAACGGCGACGGCGAATGGCTGTGGCGTCCGCTGCAAAACCCGGGCACCGCGCTGACGACTTCGTTCAGCATGAAAAACCCAAAGGGCTTCGGCCTGATGCAGCGCGACCGCAACTACGCGAGTTATGAAGACACCGAGGCGCGCTACGAAATGCGGCCCAGCGCCTGGGTCACGCCCATCGGCGATTGGGGTGCCGGGCGCAGTGAGCTGTTCCAGTTTCCGATTCAGGACGAGACGCACGACAACGTGGTGGCTTACTGGGTGCCAGAAAAAATTCCCGCTACCGGCCAGGCGGTGGACATTGCCTACCAGGTGTCCTGGCAGGGCAACAACCAGCAGCTGCCGCCCAATGGTTACGTGACGCAATCGCGCCGTGGCAATGGCTTCATTCCGGCAAATAAAGACGGCTCGTTACCGCCCAACCAACCCACGCAATTCACCATCGACTTCGGCGGCCCGGCGCTGGACAAGCTGCCCGAAGACGCGCCGGTGAAAGCGATCGTTACGGCCGATGTCAATGGCCGCGTCGTCGAAAGCCTGGCTTACAAAAATCCCGCGACCGGACATTGGCGCATGACGCTGCGCGTGCTGCGCGCAGACCTGACCCAAGCCGCCAAACCCGTTGAACTGCGGGCCTTTTTGCAATTGAACGGCAACGCCGTGAGCGAAACATGGACCAACCTGATCACACCATGACCACACCTATTTCCCTATCCGTCTCTAAGCCCGTTTCCCGCAGCACGCTGCGCGAAGAACGCCACCCCAATGCCGTCACTGCACCACCCATCAATCGCGGCTCGATGACGCCACGGCCATGGCGCGGCTTCTGGAACAGCATGGGCACGGCCGCGCTGATGCCTTTTGTCAAAACCGCTGCCAAGAAGCCGGCAGCCGTGGCGCTGCAGCCGTGGCAGCAAGCCGCCAAGCGCCGCCGGGCGATCTTTGTGCTGCTGACGCTGATCAGCACCGCATTGGCGACCAGCCTGTTTGCCGACATGCAGCCTGACTACGACAACGCCTGGCTGGAGTATGGGCAGATCGTTTTGTTTGCCTTGTTGTCGGGCTGGGTGGTGACCGGTTTCATGACCGCGATGATGGGTTTTTACGTCACGTTGCGCGGCGACCCGCACAGCCTGTCGGCCAAAAATGTGCAGCACCACACGCTGGACGCGGCCACGCGCACCGCGATCATCATGCCGATCTGCAATGAAGATGTGCGGACGGTGTTTGCTGGCCTGCGCGCCACCTGTGAATCGGTGGCGATTGCCGGCCATGTGCGCGCCTTCGACGTGTTCGTTTTGTCTGACAGCAACGACGCAGCCATCATCCGGGCCGAGCGCGCCGCGTGGGAAGACTTGCGCACGCAACTCGCCACGCAGCCTGACCAGCCGCAGATCGAGGTCTATTACCGCCTGCGCACACGCCGCACCGACCGCAAGGCCGGCAACGTGGCCGACTTCTGCCGTCGCTGGGGCAAGGACTATAAATACATGGTGGTGCTGGACGCCGACAGCGTGATGAGCGGCGACTGCCTGGTGTCAATGGTCAAACTGATGGAAGCCAATCCGAAAGCCGGCATCATTCAAACCGCGACGCAGGCCATCGGCCACGTCACCCTGCATGCACGCGCGCAGCAATTTGCGTCCCGCGTCACGGGCCGGCTGTTCACGCTGGGCATGCAGTACTGGCAGATGGGCGAGTCGCATTATTGGGGCCACAACGCCATCATCCGCGTCGAGCCATTCATGCAGCACTGCGCGCTGGCGCATATTTCTGGTACCGGCGGCATGTCGGGCAGCATCATGTCGCACGACTTCGTTGAAGCCGCGCTGATGCGCCGCGCCGGTTTTCATGTCTGGCTGGTGGCTGACCTGATCGGCAGCTACGAGCAGCAGCCGCCTGACTTGCTGGCCGAACTGCAGCGTGACCGCCGCTGGTGCCAGGGCAACCTGCAGAACTCGCGCCTGATTGCCGAGCCCGGCATTCACCCGGTGCACCGCTCGATGTTTGGCACCGGCGCCATGGCGTATCTGTCAGCACCTTTGTGGTTGTGTTTTCTGACGCTGGGCACCGCGCTGTGGCTGTCTGGCTCGCCGATGATTGCCGACTGGACGCTGCTGCCGGGCGAGCTGGTGTCGCTGTGGGCCTGGACACTGTGCATGCTGTTTTTGCCGCGCC
>JANOLL010000204.1:0-7274 GCA_031419775.1 Polaromonas sp.
GCTGTCGCTCGGGGTGCTGGGCATCAACGGCGTGACGGCCTACTTTGCGCTGAACGAAGTCGGCGAGCCGCGTCCCGGCGACACGCTGGTGGTGTCGACCGCGGCGGGTGCGGTGGGCTCGGCGGTCGGGCAGATCGCCAAAATCGCAGGCTGTCGCACGGTAGGCATCACGGGCGGCAGCATCAAGCAGCGCATGTGTCTGGACGACTTTGGCTACGATGCTGCGGTGGACTACAAGGATGCCGCTTTCCCGGCCGCTTTGGCAAGCGCTTGCCCGACGGGCGTAGACGTTTATTTTGACAACACCTCAGGCGCCATCACGGACGCGGTGGTGCAGCACCTCAACAAACGCGCGCGCATGGTGGTGTGCGGCACGGCATCGCTGCCCAGTTGGGAGCCCTGGCCGAGCGGGCCACGGATCGAGCGCCACCTGCTCAACAAAACTGCACGCATGCAGGGTTTTCTGGTGTGGGACTACGAGCACCGCTACGAAGAAGCGGTAGCCAGGCTGGCGGGTTGGGTTCGCGAC
This sequence comes from Polaromonas sp., assembly GCA_031419775.1. Lineage (GTDB taxonomy): Bacteria > Pseudomonadota > Gammaproteobacteria > Burkholderiales > Burkholderiaceae_C > Polaromonas. The sequence continues at coordinate 530 of JANOLL010000204.1, forward strand.
GGCAGACTGCGCTACCGCGAAGATATCTTGCAGGGCATCGCCGCGGCACCCGACGCCATTGCGGGGCTCTACCGCGGTGAAAACCTGGGCAAACGCCTGATACGCTTGCAACACGACTGACGTTCAAACAATAGGCCACGTCAGAATAGGCCAACCTAGGAGACCACCATGCACCAGCAGAAAAAAGTCATCATCAGTTGCGCCGTGACCGGTGCTATCCACACGCCGTCGATGTCGCCCTATCTGCCAGTGACGCCTGAAGAAATTGCCGAGTCATCGATTGCGGCTGCCGAGGCAGGAGCGGCCATCATTCACCTGCATGCGCGTGACCCGATCACCGGCAAGCCGGACCAGCGACCCGAGGCTTTTGTGCCTTTTCTCAAGCTCATCAAACAGGGAACCAACGCCGTGGTCAACCTGACCACGGGTGGCTCGCCCTACATGACGGTGCAGGAGCGTATCCAGCCCGCACTGGTGCTGCAGCCCGAAGTCGCATCCATGAACATGGGGTCGATGAATTTTGGCCTTTTCCCGATGCTGAAACGCTTCAAGGAATTCAAACACGACTGGGAGCGTCCCTACCTTGAAGGCAGCAAGGACCTGATTTTTCGCAACACCTTTGGCGATATTGAAACCGCCCTGAAGGAGCTGTCCGTCAGCGGCACCCGCTACGAATTTGAATGCTACGACACCGCTCACCTGTACAACCTGGCCCATTTTGTCGAACGCGGTCTGGTCAAGGCGCCCTTTCTGGTGCAGTCTGTCTTTGGCATTCTGGGCGGCATCGGATCCCACCCGGAGGATGTGATGCACATGAAGCGCACGGCTGACCGCCTGTTTGGCGACGACTACCGGTGGTCGGTTCTGGGCGCCGGTCGCAGTCAAATGAAGATTGCCGCCATGGCCGCTTCCATGGGCGCCAATGTGCGCATCGGGCTGGAGGACAGCCTGTGGATTGGACCGGGTCAACTGGCTTCGAGCAATGCCCAGCAGGTCAGAAAGGTGCGCGATATTTTGGAGGGATTGGGACTCGAAATCGCTAGCCCTGACGAAGCCCGCGAGATCTTGCAGCTCAAGGGCGCCGCACAGGTCGCCTTTTAAAGCCGAATCCAACGATTGCGGCCCGTCGGCCAATGCCGTGCTTGACGACACCCCGGACAGCAGCGCTACGAGAGCAAAGGTTTTCGTTGTCGGGTTTAATAGCGTTCATGTTTTCTATCGCTGTTAAGGAGTCACCGATGGCCCGCTTTTTTAATTTCTCCGGCCTCAAAACCCTTGCAGTCTGCGCTGCGTTGTCGTTTGCCCATCTGGCCCACGCGCAAGCGGTTTTTCGTGTGACCACCATTCCCGAGGAAGCTGCCACCGAGCAGATGCGAAAGTTCGGCCCGATCGTGAAATACCTGGAGCAAAAGCTGGGGATGAAAGTCGAATTCACGCCAGTGAGCGACTACCCGGCTGCCGTTGAAACCTTGGTCAACAAGAACGTCGAGATGGCCTGGCTGGGCGGCTTCACCTTTATTCAGGCGCAGAATCGCTCGGGCGGAAAAATCGTCCCGATTGCCCAGCGCGAGGAAGACACCAAATTCCAGTCCGTGTTCATTGCCAAGACCAATTCCAGCATCAAGACGCTGGCCGACCTCAAGGGCAAACAGGTCAGTTTTGGCTCCCAATCCAGCACCTCCGGACACTTGATGCCGCGCAGCTTTTTGCTGCAGGCCAACGTTGATCCAGACAAGGATTTCAAGCGTGTGGCCTATTCCGGCGCACACGACGCCACCATTGCTTCAGTGGTCAGCGGCAAGGTTGAAGCCGCCGCGCTGGACATCACGGTGTGGAACAAGTTTGTCAAAGAAAACAAGGTCGATACCAAGGACGTCAATGTTTTCTACACCACACCGGGTTACTTCAACTACAACTGGGCGGTGCACGCTGACATGCCGGCAACCCTGCGCGAGAGGGTGACCAAGGCTTTGATGGATATTGACCCCACTACCGCGCAAGGCAAGGAAATCCTCGACCTCAACCGCGCCACGCGCTACATCCCGACCAAAGTTGATAACTACAAGGGCATCGAGACCGCCGCCCGCAGCGCCGGGCTGCTCAACTGATTTGCTATTAAATAAATAGCGTTATACGTCCGTAATTCGCGGGCTGGAAGTCTTTTTTTTATTCATGAAGATCAAGCTGAACAAGGTGTCCGCACGACATCCTGCGGCCAAGCGTGGCGCGCAGGCGGCGCTGAGCGGGCTGTCGGTAGAAGTCACCGCAGGCGAGCAGATTGCGGTCATCGGGCCGTCCGGCGCCGGCAAGACCACCCTTTTGCATGTACTCGCCTGTGCCCTGCAACCCTCTTCTGGCAGTCTGCAACTGGACAGCCGCGACCCATGGCAGCTCACGCGTCGCCAGCTTCAACTGCTTCGCGGCAAGCTGTTTCTCGCGCCACAGGTGCCACCTTTGCCGCCGCGCCAGCGTGTCGTCACGTCGGTCCTGGCGGGTCGCTTGCCGCACATCGGCCTGTGGCACAGCCTGCGCAGCTTGTTCTATCCCACCGCCATCGATAAAGCCGATGCCGCCCTGGCCCGGTTTGACCTGAGCGACAAACTGTTTGCGCGGGTCGACCGCTTGTCGGGCGGCGAGCGCCAGCGGGTCGGGCTGGCCCGCGCACTGATGGCGGATGCAACCCTGTTGCTGGTTGATGAACCCCTCTCGGCGCTGGACCCGCTGCGGGCGCAGCAGGCAATTGGCTCTTTGACTCAGGCGGCTCGTGAGCGCGGCGCGACGCTGGTCAGCACCCTGCACCATGTTGAGATGGCGCTGCACAATTTTCCACGCATCATCGGCCTGCGCGACGGCGAACTGGCGTTTGATCTGCCAGCAGCCGAGGTCACGCCAGAACGGCTGCACGACCTGTATGCACAGCACCTGCACGAACTCGACGGCCCGGCACCGCAATCATTCGATCTGCCAGCGACGGTTGCGCCTGCCGCAGTGATGCATTGCCGCTGACTGGATTGCTGCCGCCATGACCAGCGCGATGAGCCTTCTGCCTGCGTCGCCCAAGCGGCATGACCCAGCCTGGCGCGGCCGGGTGATGTGGGCAGTGGCCGGACTCCTGTTGCTGTGGCCGGCGCTGGTACTGACCGAATTCAAGCCTTGGGTCATGGTGGAGCCAGCGACCTTCAAAGCCAGTTTGCGTTTTATCGGCGATTTTTTCCCGCCCAAAGTCGAGCCAGAATTTTTATGGCTGGTAGCGCGTGAGACCTGGCGAACGGTGGCGATTGCTACCGCGGGCATGACGCTGGCGCTTGTTTTAGCCATTCCGCTGACTCTGCTGTCGGTGCGCGTGCTGTCGGTATCGGCTTTGAGCGGGCACATGGCCTGGATGCCCGCGACGCTGCGGCAACTGGTGCGCTGGCTGCTGATTGTGCTGCGCAGCGTACCCGAGTTGATATGGGCTCTGATCTTTGTGCGGGTCGTTGGCCTGGGACCGACCGCCGGTGTGCTGGCCATCGCGCTCACCTACAGCGGCATGCTGGGTAAGGTGTACAGCGAAATTCTTGAGAGTGGTGACAGCCACGTCACGGTGTCGTTGCTGCGCAATGGCTCTGGCCGTCTTCAGGCTTTCTTTTATGGCTTGTTGCCGCAAAACGCTGCGGAGCTGACCAGCTACAGCGTCTACCGCTGGGAATGCGCCATCCGGTCCTCAGCTGTGCTGGGTTTTGTCGGTGCCGGGGGCTTGGGTCAGCAGATGGATGCATCCATGAAAATGTTCAACGGCTCCGAAGTCAGCACCATGCTGCTGGTTTTTATGGCGCTGGTCTGGCTGGCGGACCAGGCCAGTGCCTGGCTGCGCAAAGCCCTGGGTTAACAGCGGCTTGCAGCTAATTACCATGACTACCCCGCTCCCCCGCCCCAACGTCTCGGCACCCGCCGCCAACGAGGTCTATCGCCTGCCGCCACCCTTGTTCGACGCACGTTGCAAAGCCTGCTGGCTGGTGGCCGGCATGCTGGTTCTGGTGGCCTTGAGCTTCTGGTCTCTGGAGTTGAAGTGGGCGCAGTTTGTTTCTAGCGATGCCTTGCGCCGGATGGGACGCTTTGTGGGCGAGTTGCTTCATCCCAAGGGCGACGCCGTATTTTTATTGAAATTGCTCAAGGCCACCCTTGAAACGCTGGCCATGTCAGCCCTAGGTACCCTGATCGCGGCGGTGTTGGGCTTGCTGCTGGCGCTGCCTGCAAGCCGTACGCACGCGCAGGACCCCGCCCGCTACAAGACATTGACGCGGCTGTTGCTCAATGCACTGCGCAGCATTCCCGAACTGGTCTGGGCGGCGCTGCTGCTGATTGCCGCTGGCCTCGGCCCGTTGGCGGGTACCCTGGCCCTGGCTCTGCACACCACCGGCGTACTCGGACGACTGTTTGCAGAAGCGATCGAGAATGTTCCTGACGGTCCTGGCTTTGCGCTGCGTACGCGGGGAGTGGGCGAAGGCCGGGTGTTTTGCTACGCCACCTTCCCGCAAGTGTTGCCGCAGCTCCTGAGCTACACGCTGTACCGCTGGGAAAACAATATCCGCGCGGCGGCGGTACTGGGTGTGGTGGGTGCAGGCGGGTTGGGACAAATGCTGGCGTTTCACATGGGACTGTTCCAGATGCCTGCTACCAGTTCGATCTTGCTGGCAATGATTGCGCTGGTGGCACTGGTCGATGCCTGCAGTTATCTGGCCAGGCGCATCATGGCGCGCTGAGTAAGCCCCACTATCGGCTCAGGCCATCACAGACCCTCGCCAGGCTCGGAGCGATTGCCTAACCGGGTTGCCATTTTGTGTAATTCCGCAGCCATCTCGTTGGGTGGCAAGACGAAGTCGATACTTCCGGTAGCTTGTGCACTAAGAGGCATACCACTGACTTCCGCAGACAGGTCTTGGGCAAAAGTGGTCCCCCCTGCTGCCTTGATGCGCTGGCAGCCTTCCGAACCATCGCCGTCGTAGCCTGAAAAAATAATGCCGACCGCACGCTTACCCATGGCCGCTGCAAGGGAGGAAAAAAATATATCGATCTGTGCGTTTCCTCTGACGCGCGGAGAAATAACCTTCAAGACGCCGTTCTGCAGTGAAAGATCGGCGTTGGCTGGAATCACATAGATCTGATTGGCCTGCACAGTCATCTCGGAGACGGCAAGCGAGACCGTCATCTGAGTGTGTCGTGACAAAATTTGCGCCAACTGGCTGTGGGCGGCAGGGTGAATATGGGAGATGACGATAAATGCCATGCCGGTGTCGGATGGCAAGGCATCAAAAAACGCCTTGTAGGCATTGAGACCTCCGGCTGAGGCGCCAATGCCAACGACGAAATTAGGCTGGGAAGATTTCACTACCTGACCTCAGGCGATGAGTAAAGAACCTTTGCTTCATTAATTGACTTTCTTGGCACTGGTGCTCTTACCAATTTTCTTTTGCTGGTCAGCACTGGCAGTCGCATCTTCCTCCATCGGTTTCAGATGAATCCCATCATCGCTGAAAGTCATATTTTGAACATCATTGGCATGGCCCGTACCCCGGGATTTAACGATGTAAAGGCCGCGAGTTCTTCGTCTACCCCTGTTTTCTTCCAGTTCCCTCACGACGATCCAGGTGTCTATCAGCGACGAAACGCCGATTTCACCGCTGGTGTCATTAGAGGCGGTTGACGAGACCAGACTGGTGAAAACACCGGTGACGCCCTTTGACTTCAAGGCGTCGATCATGCGGGTCAGCATGGACTGAATTTCAGATTGTTCAGCTTGCCCAATGAGACTCGTCAAAGGGTCTATCACCACCGCGGAGGGTTGGAAGTCTGCAAGGATCTTGTACAAATCCAGCAAGTGCATCTCCAGACCAAAGAAAGCCGGTCGGGTGGACACAATCTTCAAAATTCCTTTTTTTGTCCAAGGCTCCAGATCAAAACCAACAGAACGCATGTTCTGAATAAGTTGCCCCGGAGACTCTTCATAAGATATGTACAGGCATCGTTCGCCTTGTTTGCAGCGATCGAGTGCGAAGGCAACTGCGAGGCTGGTTTTGCCTGTGCCTGCCGTGCCTGAAACGAGTATCGTGCTGCCTCGGGTGTAACCACCGCCGGCGAATAACTTGTCTAGCGGTTTTAAGCCAGTTGAGACTTTTTCATCGGTACCCGGGTGATCGAGTCCAGCCGAAGTAATTGGAATAACGGAAAGCCCGTTTTTATCAATCACAAAAGGGTATTCATTGGCGCCATGGCTTGATCCACGGTACTTGATGATGCGGATTCTGCGGGTTGAAACCTGTTGCCGGACTCTGTTGTCGAGAAGAATGATGCAATCAGATATAAATTCTTCAAGACCGTGTCGGGTAAATGTGTTTTGACCCTGCTCGCCGGTAATGACAGCCGTCACTTGCTTCAGCTTGAGCCAGCGGAAAAGCCTCTTGATTTCCAGGCGAAGAATTCCGGCATCCCTGATACCGACGAATAGCGACTCGATGGAGTCCAGAACCACCCGCTTGGCGCCGATGGAATCAATCGCCAGTTCGAGTCGGATAAACAATCCCTCCAGGTTAAATTCACCGGTTTCCTGCATGTCGCTGCGTTGCAAAAGAACATGCTCCAGTTGAATTTCCTTTTTGGAAACCAGGCCATGCAAATCCAGGCTAAGTGACGCGACGTCCTCATAAAGCTCGGCCTCGGTTTCTTCAAAAGACATGAAGACGCCTCGCTCCTGGTAATTGATCACACC
>JANOLL010000205.1:0-3265 GCA_031419775.1 Polaromonas sp.
CGCGCAAAATTTCAAACAGGTCGCGCAGCTTTATCGTGCGGTGAATCACCATGCCGACAAACAGCCCGTAAAACACCGCCACCACGGCGGCTTCAGTGGGCGTGAACCAGCCCGCGCGCATGCCACCCAAAATCAGCACCGGTGCCGCCAGGCCCCAGATGGCGTCGCGAAAGCTGGCCCAGAACGCCGGGCGGGGCATGCTGGCTTCCAGGGCACCCATTTTGTATCTCCGAGACAGCCAGACCGACGGCACGATCAGGGCCAAACCCGCCAGAATGCCCGGAACCATGCCGGCTGCAAACAGCGCCGGCACGGATGCGTTGGGCACGAGCACCGAATAAACAATAAAGGCGATGGAAGGCGGAATCAGGATGTCGGTGGCGGCGGCTGCGCCCACCACGCTGGCTGAAAACGAAGCCGGATAACCGGCTCGCGACATGGCCGTGATCATGACGCCGCCGACTGCTGCGGCGCAGGCCGGGCCCGAACCCGAAATGCCGCCCAGAAACATGGCCACCGCAATGGCCACCAGTGGCAACATGCCAGGGCCGCGACCAACAATCGCGACCGCAAAGTTGACTAGCCGTAGTGCCACCCCCGAGCGATCAAAAATCGAACCGACCAGTACAAACATCGGAATCGCCAGCAAGGGGTATTTGCCCAGACCGGCGTAAAAATTTTGGGGTACGGCGAGCAGGCCCAACCACTGCGCATCGGCATTGGCCAGCGCGATCGCAGCGGCGCCCGCCAGACCCAGCGCCGCCCCAATTGGCACACCCAGCAGCATCAAAGCGATAAAGGCCAGAAAAAGCAGGGTCGGGATCATGCGCGACGCCCGCGACGCACAAACAGGCCGACGGCACGCAGCGCGATCGCCATCGACAAAATCGGCAGCCAGATGGAATACCACCACTGGGGAACCCCAATGCCGGGTGAGGTCTCGTTGTAGCGGTAGTCATCCCACACCAGGCGAATGCTGAGCACAGCAATCAAACCAAACAACACAGCGACCAGCACCGCGCCCAGTCGGGAGAGGGTTTTGCGCCGGGCCAGGGAGCCACTGTCGGAAAAATACTCGATGCGGATGTGCCGGTCGCGCGCCACCGCTGCGCAGCTGCCGACCAGTGCCAGCACAATCATCAGGAACACGGAAAACTCTTCAGTCCAGGCGAACGATTGGCTGGTGAAATAACGCGCCAGCACATTGGCAAAGGTGATCAGGGCCAGGCATGCCATCACCACAACGGTGAGCCAGTCTTCGATTTTGAGTGGCACCATTACGGGTTCATCGTGCTCGGGCGACGCGGGCGTGGCGCCGGGTGCGTCTGCAGTGTCTGGCAGCAAAGACATGGAGAGAAGGCTTATTTTGGGGTGGCTGGGTACGGCTGCCGGGTGAAGTGGCGAGTTTGGAAACCTTGCGGATGTTAACTGCTGGTACCGGCTGCGAGGCTGTTGGACCACTAGGGCGGGTGGTTTGCCGGTGCGACAATTAAGCTTATGACCTCTGCGACCCCAACCAATCGCCTTACTCTGACCCGACCCGACGACTGGCATTTGCACGTGCGCGATGGCGAGGCGCTGCAGACCGTGGTGCCGCACACCGCAGCCCATTTTGGCCGCGCCATCATCATGCCCAATCTGCGTCCCCCAGTGACCACTGCCACCCAGGCGGTTGCCTACCGCGAGCGCATCCAGGCTGCCGTGCCGGAGGGCGTGACTTTCGAGCCGCTGATGACGCTCTACTTGACCGACAACCTGCCGCCTGATGAGATCAGGCGAGCCAAAGAAGCGGGTGTGGTAGCGCTCAAACTTTATCCAGCAGGTGCCACCACCAACAGCGATGCGGGCGTGACCCAATTGCGCAAGACCTATAAAACGCTCGAAGCCATGCAGCGCGAAGGCCTGCTGCTGCTGGTGCACGGTGAAGTCACGTCGCCGGATATCGACCTGTTTGACCGCGAGGCGGTGTTCATCGACACGCAACTCATTCCGCTGCGCCGCGATTTTCCTGAGCTCAAAATCGTCTTCGAGCACATCACGACAAAAGAAGCTGCCCACTACGTCCGTGATGCCAGTGTGTTCACCGGCGCGACCATCACCGCTCACCACCTGCTGTACAACCGCAACGCGATTTTCACTGGTGGCATTCGCCCGCATTACTACTGCCTGCCGGTGCTCAAACGCGAAGCTCACAGGCTGGCGCTGGTCGAGGCCGCCACCAGCGATAGCCAACGTTTTTTCCTGGGTACCGACAGTGCGCCGCACCCCGCTCACCTGAAAGAGCACGCCACCGGTTGCGCTGGCTGCTACACGGCGCATGCGGCGATGGAGTTGTATGCCGAAGCGTTTGATGCGGCGGGCGCGCTCCACAAGCTGGAAGCGTTTGCGAGTTTTAACGGGGCCGACTTCTACGGTCTGCCGCGCAACAAGGGCAGCATCACCCTGCGTCGAGAATCGTGGGTGCCGCCCATCAGCTTTCCTTTTGGCGAGGCCGAACTCAAACCCCTGCGTTCGGGCGAAGCTCTGGCGTGGCGGATGGATGAGCTCGGGTGATGGGTCTCCCTGCGGACTCGGTATTCAAACACCGGTTGCTGCAGGCGTAGATTGGCAGCAGCCCTGGCTGAAGCCCTTTTTGTCTAATCTGCGGCCGATTTCTTCAGACGACGTCAGCCACGTTGCTGATGCCCTGAACGCTGCAGCCAGTTCGCCAGTGCGGTTTGTCGAACAGTCGGTCCTGCCCACCGGCCTACCTTACGAACAATACATTTTCGAAACGAATACGGTCCCCACCCGCGACAACCTCCACGACCTCTTCAACGGCCTGTGCTGGATCACCTTTCCGCAGACCAAAAAAAAGCTGAACCTGCTGCAGGCGGCTGAAATTTCGAAGGCGGGCGTGCAGCCCCTGCGCGGTGCGGTGCGGGACGCACTGACGGTGTTTGACGAAAACGCGGCTTTTTTGATCGCTCCCCAGCCACTCTGGGACGCGCTGCTGGCGCGTGACTGGCAACAACTGTTCATCACGCTACGTCCGCTTTGGGGCGAAGCGCAACTGGTGCTTTTTGGCCATGCGCTGCTTGAAAAGCTGGTTTATCCAAGAAAACCGATCACAGCCCATATCTATCATGCGCAACCAGCTATTAATTCAATAGCATGGTCGGTGCAGGAACTGGATACCTGGGTCGCCGCAGACCTGCGTGCTGACAGGCTGGCGACCAAACCGTTTCTGCCGCTGCCCGTGCTGGGGGTGCCCGGCTGGTGGCCG
>JANOLL010000206.1:0-3425 GCA_031419775.1 Polaromonas sp.
CTGATGGACATTGGTTGCTACCGGGGGTTTCGCCACCGCCGTGGTCTGCCGATGCGCGGTCAGCGCACGCGAACCAATGCTCGTACCCGCAAGGGTCCGCGCAAGGCCGCAGCTTCTCTGAAGAAATAATTAAGAGGTTCCTATGGCTAAGTCACCAAGCAACACCGCAGCACAGCGCGTCCGAAAAAAAGTCCGTAAAAACGTGGCTGACGGCATCGCGCACGTTCATGCCTCTTTTAACAACACCATCATCACCATCACTGACCGTCAGGGCAATGCGCTCTCTTGGGCATCGTCGGGCGGACAAGGCTTCAAGGGCTCTCGTAAATCGACGCCCTTTGCAGCACAGGTTGCTTCTGAAGTTGCCGGTCGTGCTGCCATTGAGCAAGGCATCAAAAATCTGGATGTCGAAATCAAAGGTCCTGGTCCTGGTCGCGAATCGTCGGTTCGTGCATTGGGCGCCCTCGGCATCCGGATCAATTCGATTGCCGACGTGACGCCAGTCCCGCATAACGGTTGCCGTCCACAAAAACGCCGCCGCATTTGATCCCGTCGTCTTGCCAGCTGGGTTGTCTTGTGCAATCCAGCCGGCAGGACTTTTAAACCAAGCCCACCGCCGTTAGGTCAGACTTCAACGTTTAGGCCGAAGGCTCCTGCAGCAATGCAGCAGATGACAAAAGGAAATTCAAGTGGCACGTTACCTAGGCCCCAAGGCCAAACTGTCCCGTCGCGAAGGCACGGACCTCTTCCTGAAAAGCGCTCGTCGTGCTATTGCCGACAAAGCAAAATTCGACTCCAAGCCAGGCCAGCATGGGCGTACCTCTGGCACCCGCACGTCAGACTTCGGCCTGCAATTGCGTGAAAAGCAGAAGGTCAAGCGCATGTACGGCGTGCTGGAAAAGCAGTTTCGCCGCTATTTTGAAGAAGCTGATCGGCGCAAGGGCAACACTGGTGCCAACTTGCTCTTCATCTTGGAGTCGCGGCTGGACAACGTGGTTTACCGCATGGGTTTCGGGTCGACCCGCGCCGAAGCGCGTCAGTTGGTGTCACACAAGGCCATCACGGTCAACGGCGGTTCGGTCAATATTCCTTCATACATGGTCAAGGCTGGTGATGTGATCGCAGTTCGTGACAAGTCGAAGAAGCAAACCCGAGTGACAGAAGCGCTCGAACTTGCCAAACAGGTGGGCATGCCATCCTGGGTGGATGTGAATGCCGACAAAGGTGAAGGCACATTCAAGAAAACGCCTGATCGCGACGAATTTGCCGCTGACGTCAACGAATCGTTGATCGTCGAGCTCTATTCACGCTAATTTTTCGTTCCTGTGGCACGAGTTTTCGTTGCTGCAGGTTCTGCTTCGCCGGCCTTATCGGTGTAACGAGCCGAGGGTATTGAGAGGAAGATTGCATGCAGACTAATTTACTGAAACCAAAAACCATTAACGTTGAGCAGCTGAGCGCCAACCGCGCCAAAGTCACGCTTGAGCCATTTGAACGTGGCTACGGCCACACCCTTGGCAATGCGCTTCGCCGTGTGTTGCTGTCTTCCATGGTCGGTCATGCCGCAACCGAGGTGACCATCGCTGGTGTGTTGCACGAGTACTCTTCCATTGATGGCGTGCAGGAAGATGTCGTGAACATCTTGTTGAACCTCAAGGGCGTGGTGTTCAAACTTCACAATCGCGATGAAGTGACCATCAGCCTTCGCAAAGATGGTGCCGGTCCTGTGACCGCTGCCGATATTCAAACGCCGCACGACGTTGAAATCATCAACCCTGAACATGTCATCGTTAATCTGTCGCATGGCGGAAAAATCGACATGCAAATCAAGGTTGAAAACGGGCGTGGCTATGTCCCCGGAACGGTACGTCGTTACGGTGACGAATCAACCAAGTCGATTGGCCGCATTGTGCTTGACGCATCTTTTTCGCCAGTCAAGCGCGTTAGCTACACCGTGGAAAGCGCCCGCGTGGAGCAGCGTACTGACCTCGACAAGCTGGTGCTTGAGATTGAAACCAACGGCGCAGTGACGGCAGAAGACGCCGTTCGCGCATCGGCCAAGATCTTGGTTGAACAGCTTGCCGTGTTCGCCCAGCTTGAAGGCAATGAGCTTGCTGCGTTTGACACGCCTGTCCAGCGCAGCTCACAGCAGTTTGATCCTATCCTGCTTCGTCCGGTGGACGAACTCGAGCTCACGGTTCGTTCTGCAAACTGTTTGAAGGCCGAGAACATTTACTACATCGGCGATTTGATTCAGCGCACTGAAAACGAGCTGCTTAAAACGCCGAATCTGGGCCGTAAATCGCTTAACGAAATCAAGGAAGTTTTGGCTTCCCGCGGTTTGACGCTTGGCATGCGACTTGAAAGCTGGCCACCAGTCGGACTGGACAAGCATTAACTGAAGTAGATCATCTCTAGCGAGATGACGCACAGGCAGTACCTGATACGGCTGCTTGATTATTAAAAAGGAAATGACCATGCGACACGGACACGGACTACGTAAACTTAACCGCACCAGCGAACATCGGCTTGCCATGTTGCGCAACATGATGAATTCTTTGATCCAGCACGAAGCCATCAAGACGACTTTGCCCAAGGCCAAAGAATTGCGTAGGGTGGTTGAGCCCATGATTACCCTGGCCAAAGAGCCTACGCTGGCTAACAAGCGCTTGGCTTTTGACCGACTGCGCGATCGCGATATGGTGGTCAAGCTTTTTGCAGAACTTGGTCCCCGTTACAAGGCGCGTCCCGGCGGCTATACCCGTATCTTGAAGATGGGGTTTCGTGTCGGCGATAACGCACCGATGGCGCTGGTCGAACTGGTTGACCGTCCGGAGCTCACGGATGCCACTACCGCAGACACAGTCAAGGCAGACTAAGCTACAATCAAGACATATCGCGCGGTGGAGCAGCCTGGTAGCTCGTTGGGCTCATAACCCAAAGGTCGTAAGTTCAAATCTTGCCCGCGCAACCAACATTCAGGTGATCAGAACTTGAGAAAAACGCCCACTTCACGTGGGCGTTTTGCTTGGCGCCTTGGATGTCAAGAATTCCGGCTAAGCCAATGGTTGGCAAGTTCAGGGTTGAACATCACCAATCGTCACCAATAGGTTGGCAGTGCCTGGTTTGATCGGGGCGCTTTGACCGATCAAATCACCGCTTTGCGGTGTGGCGTTGCCCGATCGGGAAATCCTCGCGCCCACCACCACTTGCGAAAAACCGGAAAGCTTGAGGTCAGCTGACATGGCCATGCTGTCATCAAGCGTGAAGGTGATGGGCAACTCACTGGCTTTGCGCCGCACAATAGCCACAGGCATACGCGGCCCTTCCACTGCGCGCGCGAAGATGTAGACGGTGTCGTCAGGCCGGATATTGTCTGCTAGCGCGGGAGCCAGCCTAACGCTGCCTGCGACGCTGGCACCCGC
>JANOLL010000207.1:0-7520 GCA_031419775.1 Polaromonas sp.
ATCAGCGGTGTGAAACACTGGATCGCCGACAGGCATTACAACGCCGAATGGGCCTTGACCACGCAGTACGAAATCATCGCCCGCCAGTTTGACGATATGGAGGACGAGTACTTGCGCGAGCGTAAAGCCGACCTTGAGCAAGTGGTAGAACGGATTCTGCGGTCTATGAAAGGTATGGCGTCGCCTTTGCAGCCAGTGCTTCAAGCGGGCGCCAGTCGCAAACAGCTGCAGCAGGATTTGTTGCTCGATGACACCATGGACGTCCCCTTGGTTCTGGTGGCGCACGACATTTCCCCCGCTGACATGCTCCAGTTCAAGCGCAGCCTTTTTGCGGGCTTCGCGACAGATGTAGGTGGGCGAACCTCTCACACAGCTATCGTCGCGCGCAGTCTGGATATTCCGGCCGTGGTGGGGGCGCGCAGCGCCAGCCAGTTGATCAAGCAGGATGACTGGGTCATCATCGACGGCGATGCCGGCATCTTGATCGTTGACCCTTCTCCCATCATCCTCGCGGAATACGGTTTCAAGCAGCGGCAGGGTGACCTCGAGCGCCAGCGTCTGAACCGTCTTAAACACACGCCTGCCCTGACGATGGATGGCCAGCGGGTCGAACTATTGGCCAACATTGAAATGCCGGATGACACCGAGGGTGCAGTCAGGGCCGGTGCGGTGGGTGTCGGCTTGTTTCGCAGCGAGTTTCTGTTCATGGGCCGAAGCGGCAAGCTACCAGACGAAGCTGAACAGTACGCGGCTTACTGCAAGGCGATTGACGGCATGCAGGGACTGCCGGTGACCATTCGCACGGTGGATATTGGTTCAGACAAGCCGCTCGACAAGCTGGCGGGAAAAGCCCATGACGGCCAGCTCAACCCGGCGCTCGGGCTGCGCGCCATCCGTTGGAGTTTGGCTGACCCGCCCATGTTTCTGACGCAGCTGCGCGCCATTTTGCGTGCCGCAGCGCACGGGCAGGTGAATTTGCTGGTACCGATGTTGGCTCACGCCAGCGAAATTCGTCAAACGCTGGCACTACTTGACCATGCCCGTGCGGCGCTCGATAACCGGGGTATTCCGTACGGGCAGGTGCGCTTGGGCGCCATGATTGAAATCCCGGCTGCTGCTCTAACGTTGAAGCTTTTTTTGCGGTATTTCGACTTTTTATCTATAGGCACCAACGACCTGATCCAGTACACGCTGGCGATTGACCGTGCTGACGAGGCCGTTTCACATCTTTACGATCCGTGCCATCCTGCAGTGCTGCGCCTGATTGCCGACACGATTGCAGAATGCAACGCTCAGGGTAAAGGTGTTAGCGTCTGCGGGGAAATGGCCGGTGATGTCGGGATGACCCGACTTCTACTCGGCATGGGCCTGCGCAGTTTTTCCATGCATCCCTCGCAAATTCTTGCCGTCAAGCAGCAAATCTTGCGGGCAGATGCCGGCAAGCTTAGCGCCTGGGCAACGAAAGTGCTCGCGTCCGAAGACCCGGCGGCTACCATGAATTCCACCTAGCGCCAGATAACGACCATCAGGCAGAGCCGTCGCTCTCGGCAGTTGTTACAACATTTAAGAAATATTTAGTTACACTCGGCTCTGTAGTGGTGCCCAGAGTCTTAACAGGTAGATGAATGTTTAATGACCGGTTGTCAGGAAATGGAAAAGCGTCTGTATTAGCCCCCGCGCCAGATGAGTTGCTGTCCTGTCTGCTCATCGTTGCGCGCGCACATGGCGAGGTCTTGACGCGGGACGCCATCATGGCGGGTCTTCCCGCCGAGCATCAGCGGCTCACCCCTGGCCTGTTTGTTCGGGCTGCCCGGCGGGCAAGGCTGAGCAGCCAGCTCGTTCGACACGACCTTGGAAAGCTCAAGGACGCTTTGCTGCCGGCCATTGTGCTCATGGACGGAGAAAAGGCTTGTGTAGTACTGGACTTTACCGCTGACCGAAGTGCTGCTCGTGTGGTCTACCCTGAGCTCGGTGATGCGCCTGTGACGGTGCCATTGGTGGAGCTGGATGCAAATTACACGGGCATGGCGATCTACGTTCGCCCTAGCTTGCGCTTTGATGCCCGCGCCCCAGAGGTACGTGCGGGACGCCATGGCCACTGGTTCTGGAGCGTGATCGCTGAAAGTCGGCCGCTGTACCGTGACGTCTTGCTGGCAGCCCTACTGGCGAACCTGTTCGCGCTGGGCTTGCCTCTGTTCACCATGAACGTGTACGACCGGGTTGTACCCAATCGGGCAGTAGAAACCCTCTGGGTGTTGGCCCTGGGTCTGTCATTGATGTTGGTGAGTGACCTGGTGCTGCGCACCTTGCGCAGCCGCTTCGTTGACCTGGCCAGCAGTCGTTCCGATGTCAAATTGTCGGCCTTCATCATGGAGCGGGTTCTCGGCATGCGCATGGAGCAGCGTCCAGTTTCGGCTGGCTCCTTTGCGTCCAACCTTCGGGCTTTTGAATCGGTCCGTGATTTCATCGGTTCGGCCACGGTGGTGGCGTTCATCGATCTGCCTTTTGCGCTGATCTTTGTTTTGGTGATCGGCTGGATTTCCTGGCCCATGCTGATCCCTTTGGTGATCGGTGCTGCCATCATGCTGTTTTATGCGCTGGCGGTGCAGGGGCGCATGCATGAGTTGGCTGAAACCACCTACCGCGCCGGCGCTCAACGCAACGCCACCTTGATAGAGGGCCTGGTGGGTTTTGAGACCCTCAAAGCACTTGGCGCCGAATCTGCCATTCAATACAAGTGGGAAAAAAGCGCCGCCCTACTGGCCCGGGTGGGCGCGCAACTGCGTCTGCTGTCGTCTACGGCTAGCAACACTTCTGCATTTGTGCAGCAACTCATCACGCTGGCCATCATCATCATCGGCGTGTACGTGATAGCCGAGCGCGATCTGACCATGGGCGGATTGATTGCCTGCACCATGCTGGCTTCGCGTGCCATGGCGCCGGTCGGGCAGGTGGCGGGTCTACTGGTGCAATACCACACGGCCGCCACGGCGCTGACTTCTCTCAATGAAATGATGCTGCGTGATGTCGAGCGCCCCGACGACACGACCTTTATCAGCCGTGGCAGCCTCAAGGGTGCTATTGACTTCCGCGACGTGAGCTTCACTTACCCCGGGCAAAGCGCACCCTCATTGCGCAACCTCAGTTTCAGCATCAAGCCCGGTGAAAAAGTCGCTATTCTCGGTCGCATCGGCTCGGGCAAAACGACACTTGAAAAACTGATCCTCGGACTTTACCGGCCCACCGAAGGAGCGGTGCTGGTTGATGGCATTGACCTGCGGCAGCTCGATCCGGCTGAGCTGCGCAGACAAGTGGGCTACGTGCAGCAAGACGTCATGCTGTTCTACGGAAGCTTGCGTGACAACATCATGATGGGCGCCCCGCTGGCAGATGACGCAGACATCGTCAAAGCGGCTGAAATCGGCGGCATCATTGGACTGGTTAACCAGCACCCCCAGGGCTTCGATATGCTGGTCGGTGAGCGCGGAGAGTCCTTGTCGGGTGGCCAGCGCCAAGGGGTAGCGATTGCCCGGGCAGTCATCAATGACCCGCCGATTTTGTTGTTGGATGAGCCGACATCGTCAATGGACCACTCCAGCGAAGAAGATATCAAGCGTCGCCTGACCGAGTTTTCACGGGGCAAAACCGTTTTACTCATTAGCCATCGCACTTCATTGCTGGATCTGGCGGATCGCATCATTGTGATGGATGGGGGTCGCATCGTGGCTGACGGTCCCAAGGAGCAAGTTGTCACAGCCTTGCGCCAAGGACGAATTGGAAAGGCTGCATGATGGCTTGGCTAAGCGAAAAAGCATTTGAACGTATGGGTGCCTGGCTCAAGCGGTCTACTGACGCCAGCCCAGGTGTATTCAACCCGCTGATCAAGCGGCTGACTCCGGTCGAGCAAGCAGAGGGGCTCGATTGGGCCGGGGACGCGGACTGGGCCAGGTTGCAGCAGGAGCCTCTGCGCGCCAGAGGGCTATTGCGTATCGCCGCAGGTACGTTGGTTCTCTTGCTGATTTGGGCTACTTTTGCCCAGCTCGATGAGGTCACCCGCGGCGATGCCCGGGTGGTCCCGACAAGCCAGGTGCAAATTGTTCAAAGTGTGGATGGTGGGGTGGTAGAAGCCTTGCTCGTCAAAGAAGGGCAAATCGTCGAGGCCGGCCAGCTGATGATGCGAGTAGATCCCACCCGTTTTGTTTCCAACATGCAGGAAAGCCGCGCCAGTCAGCTGTCCTACCAGGCAAAAGCACTGCGCCTTGAGGCCCTCACGCGCGGTACCGCCTTCAATCCGCCTGCAGAGTTGGTGCGTGAGGCGCCCGATGTGGTGGCGCAAGAGCAGCGCCTTTATGAGTCACGTCGGGCCGAAATCGGGGCCCAGCTTTATATTTCGCAGGCTCAGCTGTCCCAGCGGCGGCAGGAGCTCAATGAGGTAACCGCTCGCCGTGACCAGGCCGAACGTGGTCTAGAGCTCATGACCAAGGAGCTGAACGCCACTCGCCCCATGATTTCCACCGGCGCTGTTTCTGAAGTCGAAGTGTTCCGCCTGGAGCGCGAAGTCGCTCGGCTGCGGGGCGACATGGAACAAGCCACCGCCCAGATCTCTCGCGTGCAGTCCGCAATTTTGGAAGCTTCTCGCAAAATCGAAGAAGTGCAGCTCACCAGCCGCAACCAGATGAGCGGTGAGCTGTCAGACACGATGAACAAGCTGGCCAGCTTGTCGCAGGGTGGTCGGGCGCTAGAAGACAAGGTCAAACACGCGGATATCAAGTCCCCTGTGCGCGGCACGGTCAAGCGTCTGCTGGTCAACACGATGGGAGCGGTAGTACAGCCTGGCAAGGAAGTGGTCGAGGTCGTCCCGCTGGACGACACGCTGATTCTCGAGGTGCAGATTGTCCCGAAAGACATCGCCTTTCTGCGCCCCGGGCAGCAAGCCATGGTCAAGTTCAGCGCCTACGACTTTTCTATCTACGGCGGCTTGGTGGCCGACGTTATCAACATCGGCGCTGACTCGGTCATCGACGAAAAAGGCAACGCTTTTTACCATGTACGGGTTCGGACCCAGAAACCCAGCCTGGGTGCCAACTTGCCTGTCATTCCCGGCATGGTGGCACAGGTCGATATTTTGACCGGCAAGAAATCCGTTTTGTCGTATTTGCTCAAACCCGTATTGCGCGCCAAAGCCAACGCCCTGACGGAGCGGTGAGCATTGCGTGAAGCATCGCCATGAGCATTGACCATTTGTTTCTGTCCAGCCCGGCTGTGCCAGTGCCCGGTCGGTGGAACGAGGCCTTTCCAGCAGGGCAAGCGCATAGGGCACCGGCGCTACTGGCCCGCCTTCAGGGGCAGTCGTCAAGCAAGTGTCTGATCTGGCTCAGTACCGCTCATACCCAATGGCCAATCCACCTGCGTGAGATTTTGCGAGCACTGCCCGGTGGCTTGGTAGTGGTGGTGTCAGGTGTACCCCAGCCGCTTGAAGGTCTTGCTGCCCTAAACGATGGTGCTCGGGGCTACACCCACGCTTATGCAGTGCCAGCATTGCTGCAGGAAGTGGCGCTGGTCGTCGAGCATGGCGGGCTGTGGGTCGGGCCTGACTTGATGCAACGCCTGGTAGGGGCTACCCATTCGGCGCTATCGCGCATTGCCGATCCTCCGGCGGCATTACCAGCGGCTACGCAAAACGCCTGGGCAAGTCTGTCGGCGAGGGAGGCACAGGTCGCCCGCGCCGTCTCGGCCGGGCGTTCCAACAAAGAGGTTGCCAGCCTGATGTTTATTTCAGAGCGAACCGTCAAGGCCCATCTCGGAGCTGTGTTTGAAAAACTGGGCGTGCGCGACCGCCTTCAACTCGTGCTGCGCTTGTCAGCGTCGGCTGAGCCGGCGCAGTCGGCCGAGCAGGAACCATCTTTATGACCACCCCATCTTCCTCTGAAACGCCTTTGATGTGCCGCCGCAATGCTGACGGGCAAGTGGTGGCAGTGACCCGGCAGGTGCTCAGTGATGAGGATGTCAGGGCGGGCGGATGGGAAGTCGCGTCTGCGGCCGATCCCGGGTTGCAGGCATTTCTGCGCGATGTTTCCGGCAAAAGCCAGTTGCTTAGCCAGACTGATGCTGGCTTGGCGCGCGTGCTGGAAGACCTGATTGATGTGCTGATCAACCGTGGACTGATCCAGTTCACCGATCTGCCGGAAGCGGCCCAGGGCAAGCTGCTGGACCGACGCCAAACCCGCGCCAGCATGGCCAATCGGCTCGAACTGCTGCCCGACGACAGCGACAGCCTTCGACTCTGACGCGTCTTTCTTGCGACTGCGTTAGTCGTCCGGCGGCTCAAGCGGCGCTTACGGCAAATAAGTCTCAAATGTGGACCAAAGTCCAATAGACGACTTGCCACTCCTTTCACTAATCTACATACTGTTACGTAAACGATTGTTACTTTTATGCTTCGGGCCGCTGGCCCAAGCTTTTATTTTCATTGGAGTTTTCCATGGCCCAATTTGCAACCGTCGCCGCCATCATCGGAAGCGGCACCGTCCTCGCTGTAGACGCACAGGGAAAAACCCGAGCGCTGAAGGTCGGAGATGTTCTGCAAAAAGGTGAAACCATACGCACTCTGGGTGCTGCCCGGGTGGAACTCTTGATGGAAGATGGGCGCGTGTTGGCTATTGCGGCAGCACAAAGCGTGCGATTGGATGAAAACGTGGTCCAGTCTGACCAGCGTCCCACTGCTCAAGACAGTGCAGTCGCCAGCCCAACCACCGCTGAAACCGTGATTCAAGCACTTGAACGCGGTACCGACCTGAACCTGTCCCTTGAAGCCACCGCGGCTGGCCTAGCCGCTGGCGGGGGTGTGGACGGTGGCAGCAGCTTTGTGCAGTTGTTGCGCATTACTGAAGGGGTGAGCCCGCAGGGCTATAACTACGGTTTCGTGCCGCCTGAACTGGCGCCAGATGTAGAGGTGATTCCGGAAGAAATTTTGCCGACGCCGGTCACTGTCAGCGTTGGCGTGACGGTCGGCACTTCAATCGGCGGTGGAGGAGGAGAAGTTCCAGGCACAGGCGTGATCACGGGTGGCAGCGTTCAAACCGGTGTTTCAGCCGTCGATGTTATTGAGGGCTCCTCGGGCAACAGAACCGTTACTTTCCTGATCACATTGGACAAAGTCTCCACGACAGATGTGACGGTGACTTACACCATCGTGCCAGGCACCGCCAGCAACCCGACGGACTTTTTTGACGGCGCTACCACGGCAACGGTCATTATTCCAGCTGGTGCTGCGGGCTTTGCCGTGACCAAATTCATCGTGGGCGACACGCTTGTCGAGGCCAACGAGACTTTCACGATTGTCTTGAGCAATCCCATCGGTGCAACCTTGCTCAACGATACGGCGACCGTGACCATTGTTGATGATGATGTGAGCATCACGGCCCAGAGTCGGGAGGGGGATGAATCGAACGGCTTGGTAACGCTTACGGGCGCTTTGGCAGCCGATTTTGGTCCCGGCGATACCGGGTCGGTTTCCTTGT
>JANOLL010000208.1:0-4310 GCA_031419775.1 Polaromonas sp.
CTGGCAACAAGACCCATTTTCCAATTACCAGGCCCGGCTGGTCTTCCCCAAGCCCACACGTGAATTCAAGGTCACGGTAGACATGGTGGTGGACATGGTCACGCTCAACCCGTTTGACTTTTTTCTGGAGCCCGAGGCCGAGGAGTTTCCCTTTAAGTATGCAGAAGCGATGCAGCGCGAGCTCACGCCCTATCTGGCAACGGAGCCCGCAACGCCGCTGCTTCAGGAATACCTCGATAAGATAGACCGCACGCCTCAGCGCACCAACGACTTTCTGGTGGGCATCAATCAAAAGCTCCAGTCAGACATCCAATACGCCATACGTATGGAGCCTGGTGTCCAGACGCCGGAAGAAACCCTGGCGCTGGCAGTAGGATCCTGCCGTGACACGGGCTGGCTGCTGGTTCAGTTGCTGCGTCACATGGGCCTGGCAGCGCGTTTTGTGTCGGGCTATCTGATCCAGCTCAAGGCTGACGTGAAATCGCTGGACGGCCCCAGTGGCACTGAGCTGGACTTCACTGACCTGCATGCCTGGTGTGAAGTATTTTTGCCCGGGGCAGGCTGGGTTGGACTTGACCCGACCTCTGGTCTGATGGCGGGCGAAGGCCATATTCCACTGGCCTGCACACCTGAGCCGTCCAGCGCTGCACCAATTGAAGGCGGTGTGGACGAGTCTGAAGTCGAATTTGCCCACCACATGGGTGTGAAGCGCATCCTTGAATCACCTCGCGTAACCCTGCCTTACACCGAAGACCAGTGGGCCAAAGTGCTGGCCCTGGGTGAAGCAGTCGACCGCGACCTTCTGCGGGGCGATGTGCGCCTGACCATGGGCGGCGAACCCACTTTTGTGGCCACCAATGACCGCGATGCGGCCGAGTGGAACATTGATGCCCTGGGTCCCACCAAACGCGGCTACGCCACAGAGCTGGTGCAAAAGCTGCGTGCCCAATATGGCCAGGGCGGTTTTCTGCACTTTGGTCAGGGCAAGTGGTACCCCGGTGAGCAATTGCCGCGCTGGGCCCTGAGCATTTTTTGGCGCAAGGACGGCCAGCCGGTCTGGAAAAATCCCACGCTGTTTGCCAACGAGAGCGAGCCCTGCCACTACACCGCGACAGACGCCGCGCGCTTTACCGCCACGCTGGCTGACAAGCTCGGCCTGTCACCTGACTTCATCACCCCAGGTTTTGAAGATGTCTGGTATTACCTGTGGCGCGAACGGCGCCTGCCGGTCAACGTCGATCCGTTTGATTCCAAACTGGATGACGCGATGGAGCGCGAGCGCCTCAGGCGCGTTTTCATGCAGGGGCTTGATTCGGTTGTCGGTTATGTACTGCCGCTCAAGGCGCGCGAAAGCATACCGGGGTCCAGCAAGCCACTGGCCGGACCGTCATGGACAACCGGCCCCTGGTTTTTCCGTGATGAGCGGATGTACCTGATGCCTGGCGATTCGCCCATGGGCTATCGCCTGCCCCTGGACTCGGTGCCCTGGGTGTCCAAAACCGATTACCCCTACATGATCGAGTCCGACCCGTTTGCACCCCGAGACGAATTACCTTCCACTGCAGCATTGGCTGGTCGCTACAGCGCGCCATCGGGCACCACGGCGCTGACCGCGGCCCGCGATTCAGCACAACGTGTCGAGCAGTACCTGGCCACCCATACCCGAGGCATTCCTGCACGCTACGCTGCGCGGCGGGTGATGCAGTCGCCCACCGGCAACCCCCCTCCTCTTTCGCAGACCACCGAGCCGGATAACCGGATACCGAATGCGTTCGAGTCTGCCGCCTGGCTCACGCGTACCGCGCTGTGCGTGGAGGTCAGAGACCCGCAACGGGCCAACGGACCCAAGGCCAGCAAAGAAGCCGATGCCAAAGCCGCTGGCAAGACCCATATGGGCCAGGCCGAGCGGGGCGCGCTCTACATCTTCATGCCGCCGATGGAGCGGCTTGAAGACTACCTCGATCTGCTCGCAGCGGTGGAAGCCACTGCCCAAAGCCTGGACGTCAAGATCGTGCTGGAGGGTTATCCCCCGCCACGCGATCCGCGTCTGAAAATGCTGGCTGTAACGCCCGACCCTGGCGTGATTGAAGTCAATATTCACCCAGCGTACAACTGGGGCGAGTTGGTCGAGCACACCGAGTTTTTATATGACGTCGCGCACAAAACGCGCTTGTCGGCCGAAAAGTTCATGACCGATGGCCGTCACACCGGTACCGGCGGCGGCAACCATTTTGTGCTGGGCGGTGCCACGCCCGCAGACAGCCCGTTCTTGCGCAAACCCGAAGTGCTGACCAGCCTGATTGCCTACTGGCACAACCATCCGTCCCTGAGCTATTTGTTCTCGGGCATGTTCATCGGCCCTACCAGCCAGGCACCGCGGGTCGATGAAGCGCGAAACGATCAGCTCTATGAGCTGGAGATCGCCATGCGCGAAATCGCGGTCAACCGAGAAAAGTACGGGCGCGACATGCCGCCGTGGATTGTTGACCGCACCCTGCGAAATATTTTGGTCGATGTAACCGGCAACACCCACCGCAGCGAGTTTTGTATCGACAAACTGTACTCGCCCGATTCGTCAACCGGACGCCTCGGTCTGCTTGAGCTGCGCGCATTCGAGATGCCGCCGCACGCCCGCATGAGCATTGCTCAGCAATTGCTGCTGCGCGCACTGGTGGCACGCTTTTGGAACAAGCCCTATCACGGCCGGGTGACGCGTTGGGGGACCGAGCTGCATGACCGCTTTTTGCTTCCGAGCTACGTGCGCATGGACTTCAAGGACGTGCTGACCGAGTTGAACGAGGCCGGTTACGGCTTTGACATGGCCTGGTTTGAACCGCATTTTGAGTTCCGCTTCCCGATGATTGGGCAAGTGAAAGTCAACAGCATTGAGTTGACACTTCGCAGCGCCCTGGAGCCCTGGCATGTGATGGGCGAAGAAGGCTCATCTAGCGGCACTGCACGCTATGTCGATTCATCACTGGAGCGTGTCGAAGTCCACGTGACTGGGCTCAATGACAACCGCTATGTGGTTACCGTCAATGGCCGTGCGCTGCCGCTGCAAAACACCGGTACTGTCGGTGAATATGTCGCGGGTGTGCGCTACAAGGCTTGGAATCCGCCGTCGTCATTGCATCCTTCGATTGGGGTGCATGCGCCGCTGACCTTTGACATCGTGGATACCTGGATGGAGCGATCCCTCGGCGGATGCCAATACCATGTGGCGCATCCGGGTGGGCTGAGCTATGCCAGTCTGCCGGTCAACTCGTATGAGGCCGAAAGCCGCCGCTTGACGCGCTTCCTGCAAATGGGCCATACCCCAGGCAAGATGCAGGTCAGCCCAGCCCAGCCGAGCCGTGAATTTCCCTTCACTCTCGATCTCCGCTGAGTCGGGGCGCCATACGGAGATTTGCCCAGCTGTCATGCGTTTGTAACAATTGGGAGTTGTTGGCATAAACTTGTGGATCTTTTCAAGTCCAATGGATTAGCAGGTTTTGCTGCCAGCTTGAACCCTGCTGCCGGAATGCGCCCTGCATTCTGCATAGCAATCAAAAGTGAAAGCGAACTTGGGCAACGTGGAAAACAAGGACTCACTTTTCGCAGATCTTCCTCTGGAGGCGCCGGCAGACCTTGCTGCGGCGCTCGCCCCCCCGGCGAGTGTTGGACACTTTGATGAGTTGCGTGGTGCCACGCGAAACAAGCCCACGCTGATTGCATCACCTAACCAGGGTTCATCACAATCGCAGTCGCAGTCGCAGTCGCAGACCCAGTTGACAAGCGTCGGTGCACCGGCCACTGCCGCGCCGCAGGTCTCAGGCGCCACATCGGAAGCATTTTCCGGAGTCCAAAATGACGCGCCGCTGACCACTGCATGGTCCACGTTTTTCAATTTTCTCGGCCCGGACGGTTTTCTTGACCTGAACCACCGAACCGCCAATCTGCGCAGACAGATTCGAGACAACGGCGTGACCTACAACGTCTATGCCGACGCCAACGGGCCCCAGCGGCCCTGGACGCTGGATCTTTTCCCGCTGATCGTTCCATCCCAAGACTGGGCTTCTATCGAGAGCGGAATCCGGCAGCGCAGCCGGCTGCTCAACGCCATCATGGCCGATGTCTATGGTCCGCAACAGCTGTTGTCCGACGGCCTGTTGCCGGTGGCCTTGGTACAGGGGCACCCCGGCTACTTGCGCGCGATGCAAGGCGCCCAACCGGCCGGTGGCATCTTTTTGCATATTGCCGCTTTCGACATGGCTCGCGGGCCAGATGGCCAATGGTGGGTGGTGTCCCAGCGCACCCAGGCGCCATCCGGG
>JANOLL010000209.1:0-3547 GCA_031419775.1 Polaromonas sp.
TGGAAAGCCATCAAACCACGAGGTTTCCTCATGCCATCCAGACAGCTAGAAACCGCGGACGTGGTGAAATTGGTAGACACGCTATCTTGAGGGGGTAGTGCCGAAAGGTGTGCGAGTTCGAGTCTCGCCGTCCGCACCAGATAAATTGTTTTCACCAGCGCCCGGTTGATGTTGGTGCATCAAACGTTAGCCTGGCTCAATCGCTTAAGTATTGCTGGGCGGCTTCCCAGAAGTTGAATCCACGATGAACCTCGACCAATACCTTCCCGTTCTTTTGTTCATTCTGGTCGGGATCGGTGTTGGCGTTGTGCCCCAGGTATTGGGCCGTTTGCTGGGCCCGGTTCGCCCTGACAGCGAAAAAAATTCCCCCTATGAGTGCGGCTTTGAAGCGTTTGAAGACGCGCGCATGAAATTTGACGTGCGCTACTACCTGGTCGCCATCCTGTTTATCCTGTTTGACCTCGAAATTGCCTTTCTTTTCCCTTGGGCTGTGGCGCTCAAGGAAATTGGCGCTGTGGGTTTCTGGTCGGTCATGATTTTTCTGGGCATTCTTGTCGTTGGTTTCGTGTACGAGTGGAAAAAAGGTGCACTGGACTGGGAATGAAAACGGATTCTTCAAATCCCTCCCGATTGGTTTTGTCGACGGTGCGCTAAAGAGTCCACCAAAAAAGGTACGGGTATGTCACTCGAAGGTGTTTTCAGCGAAGGCTTCATGACCACGAGCTACGACTCGGTCGTCAACTGGGCCAAAACCGGCTCGCTCTGGCCGATGACTTTTGGTCTGGCCTGTTGCGCTGTGGAAATGATGCACGCAGGGGCAGCGCGCTACGATCTTGACCGCTTCGGCATGCTGTTCCGTCCGAGCCCGCGCCAGTCCGATTTGATGATTGTGGCGGGCACGCTGTGCAACAAGATGGGCCCCGCCTTGCGCAAGGTCTATGACCAGATGTCCGAGCCGCGCTGGGTTCTGTCCATGGGTTCTTGCGCCAACGGCGGTGGCTACTACCACTACAGCTATTCGGTGGTTCGAGGCTGTGACCGTATCGTGCCGGTTGACGTGTATGTGCCGGGTTGCCCGCCGACGGCTGAAGCGCTGATGTACGGCATTATTCAGTTGCAACAAAAAATCCGTCGTACCAACACGATTGCGAGGGTTTGATGCAGTCACCAGCTACGGCCGAGCAAATCGGAGCCTGTGTATCGCGGGTTCTTGGCGACAAAGTCAAAAGCATCAAAATTGCGCTGGGGGAAGTCACGGTTCATGTGGCGGCTCCTGATTACTTGGCGTCTGCCAAGCTCTTGCGGGACTCTGCTGGCTGCCAGTTTGAGCAGCTGATTGACCTGTGCGGGCTGGACTATTCAGAGTACAAGGACGGCTTGTACGACGGACCGCGTTACTGCGTTGCCTCCCACCTGCTGTCGGTCAGCCTGAATCAGCGGGTGCGCCTCAAGGTGTTTTGCGCAGACGATGATTTCCCGGTGGTGGATTCGCTCAACGATATCTGGAACGCCGCTAACTGGTTTGAACGGGAAGCGTTCGACCTGTTTGGCATCGTCTTTGAGGGCCACAACGATTTGCGCCGCATCCTCACGGATTACGGATTTATTGGCCACCCGTTCCGCAAGGATTTTCCAACGACGGGCCATGTTGAGATGCGCTACGACCCTGAGCAGCGGCGCGTGATTTATCAGCCCGTCACGATTGAGCCGCGGGAAATTACGCCACGTGTGATTCGCGAAGAAAATTATGGCGGAGTCCAGCATGGCTGAGATCAAAAACTACACGCTTAATTTCGGACCGCAGCATCCGGCCGCGCACGGTGTGCTGCGCCTGGTGCTGGAGCTTGACGGCGAGGTCATTCAACGGGCCGATCCGCACATTGGCTTGCTGCATCGGGCCACAGAAAAACTGGCAGAGAGCAAAACCTACATCCAGTCACTGCCGTACATGGACCGGCTCGACTACGTGTCAATGATGTCCAACGAGCAGGCCTATTGCCTCGCAATTGAAAAGCTGCTCGGTGTTGACGTACCCATTCGGGCCCAGTACATCCGCGTGATGTACGCCGAAATCACGCGCCTGCTCAACCATCTGCTATGGCTGGGCGCGCACGGTTTCGATTGTGGCGCGATGAACATCCTGATTTATTGCTTTCGCGAACGGGAGTCCTTGTTTGACATGTATGAGGCCGTCTCCGGTGCGCGCATGCATGCCGCTTATTTTCGTCCGGGCGGTGTCTACCGCGACTTGCCCGAGACGATGCCGCAGTACCGCGTCAGCAAGGTCAAGAATGCCAAGGCGATTGAAGCCCTCAACGAAAACCGGCAAGGTTCGTTGCTCGATTTTATTGACGACTTTGTCGCCAAATTTCCGGGTTATGTCGACGAGTATGAGACGCTTTTAACCGACAACCGGATCTGGAAGCAGCGCACCGTGGGTGTGGGCGTGGTGTCGCCAGAGCGCGCGCTCAACCTAGGCTTCACCGGCCCGATGCTGCGCGGCTCCGGCTTTGCCTGGGACCTGCGCAAACAGCAGCCCTATGACGTCTACGACAAAATGGATTTCGACATCCCGGTCGGCAAGACCGGCGACTGCTATGACCGCTACCTGGTGCGGATTGAAGAGATGCGCCAATCAAACCGCATCATCAAGCAGTGCATTGACTGGCTGCGGGTGAACCCCGGCCCGGTCATCACGAATAACCATAAGGTGGCTGCACCAGACCGTGAATCCATGAAGTCCAACATGGAAGAGCTGATTCACCACTTCAAGCTGTTCACAGAAGGTTTCCATGTCCCGGAAGGTGAGGCGTATGCAGCGGTCGAGCACCCCAAGGGCGAGTTCGGCATCTACATCGTCAGCGACGGCGCCAACAAACCCTATCGTTTGAAAATCCGGCCGCCTGGATTCCCGCACCTGGCAGCGAAGGACGAAATGTCTCGCGGCCACATGATTGCCGATGCGGTTGCCGTGATCGGCACCATGGACATCGTCTTCGGCGAAATTGACCGCTGAACAGTACAGCCCAATATGATCCCTGAACAAACCCAAGCGCGATTTGATCGCGAAGTGTCTAAGTATCCAGCCGATCAAAAGCAGTCGGCGGTGATGGCTTGCCTGACCATCGTCCAGCAAGAGCTGGGCTTTGTGAGTTCTGAAAGTGAAAAGCTGGTGGCTGACTATCTGGGCATGGCACCGATTGCGGTGCATGAAGTCACCACCTTCTACAACATGTACAACCAACAGCCGGTGGGCAAATACAAGCTAAATGTCTGTACCAATCTGCCATGCCAGTTGCGTGACGGTGCCAAGGCGCTGCAGCACCTTGAGCACAAGTTGGGCATTCGCATGGGTGAGACCACAGCTGACGGCCTGTTCACGCTGCAGCAATCCGAGTGTCTCGGGGCTTGTGCGGATGCGCCGGTGATGCTGGTCAATGACCTCACCATGTGCAGCTTCATGAGTCACGAAAAACTGGACCAGCTGATTGCCGGTCTTCAATCTGCCGAGGCAAAGTCATCATGATGCTTTCTTCAATGAGCGGTA
>JANOLL010000210.1:0-1539 GCA_031419775.1 Polaromonas sp.
ACCGCTTCGAACTTGGTCTTGTCCTTGATGAAGTTTTCGATGGTGGCAAAGATATCCATGATGTGCGGCTGGCGACCCTTGGGCGTGTTGTAGGCCGGATCAGTCTTCCACTCTGGTTTCCCCAGTGCGTCGCAGATCGGCTCCCAGGCGTGGCCCTGAACTGTGAAATAAATGTAGGCGTTGGGGTCGGTTTCCCAGCCCTTGCACTTCAGAATCCAGCCGGGCTGGCCGCCGCCGCCGGCATTGCCGCCGCGCGGGGTGACCTTGTCCTTGAATGCATCCATTTCGTGCGGGTACTGGGGATACTCTTCCAGGTAACCCAGACGCTCCAGACGCTGCTGGTCGCGCATCTTGACGCGGCACAGGTTGAGCACGGCGTCCTGCATGGACACAGCCACTTTTTGGCCCTTGCCGGTCTGCTGGCGACCGATGATGGCGGTCAGGATACCGATGGCCAGGTGCATGCCGGTGTTGCTGTCACCCAGGGCGGCAGCAGAAATGGTGGGCTCAGAGTGCTCGCCTTTCCACCAGCCGGTGGTTGAGGCCGAGCCACCGGCGCACTGGGCCACGTTCTCGTAGACCTTCAGGTCTTCGTAGTGGTGGCCGTCGCTGAAGCCCTTCACCGATGCCAGCACCATGCCAGGGTTGAGCGACTGGATGTACTCCCAAGTGAAACCCATGCGGTCCAGCGCACCAGGACCGAAGTTTTCGACCATGACGTCGGATTCCTTGATCAGCCGCTCGAGTACTTCCTTGCCCTCAGGCTTTTTGGTGTCCAGCGTCAGGCCGCGCTTGTTGCTGTTGAGCATGGTGAAGTACAGCGCGTCAGCATCAGGAATGTCACGCAGCTGGCTGCGGGTGACGTCGCCAGAACCCGGGCGCTCGACCTTGATCACATCAGCGCCGAACCAGGCCAGCATCTGGGTGCAGGCGGGACCGGCTTGCACGTGCGTGAAGTCGATGATCTTGATGCCTTTGAGGGGCTTGTTTCCTGACATATTTTTCTCCTTGTGGGTTGCTTGTGAAATTACTTTTTATTCGCCGCGCTGGTCGGGTTCAGGCTCGTGATGCGACCGCTTTCAGTACCAGCGGTTTCATCAATGACGGCATTGATCAGGGTGGGCTTGCCCGAAGCGACGGCTTCGTTAAGAGCTTTTGCCAACTCGGCAGGCGTGGTGGCATGGACGCCAGTGCCGCCAAACGCTTCCATCATCTTATCGTAGCGGGCATTCTTGACGAACACGGTCGGTGCAACGTCTTTTCCGCCTGAAGGGTTCACGTCGGTACCGCGGTAAATGCCATTGTTGTTGAAGACGACCACGCATACCGGCAGGTTGTAGCGGCAAATCGTCTCGACCTCCATGCCGCTGAAGCCGAAGGCACTGTCGCCCTCGATGGCGATGACCGGCTTGCCAGTGACCACGGCTGCCGCGACGGAAAATCCCATACCGATGCCCATGATGCCCCAGGTACCGACGTCCAGGCGCTTGCGCGGCAGGTACATGTCGACGATGCTTCGGGCGAAATCCAGCGTGTTGG
>JANOLL010000211.1:0-2623 GCA_031419775.1 Polaromonas sp.
GCAAAATGCCGCTCACGTCGTCTGCCGTGGCTTCGCGCAGACTCTCTAACTTTTCGTCAATCACCATGGTGCCGATGCCGTCGTGTACATAAATCTCCAGCAGCAGAGCGCCGTCTACCGCAAACGGCAGGATGTGGCTACGCTCGACGCCGGCCTTGCAGGCCTTGACGCAATGCTGGAGGTAAAAAGCGGTGTCAGCCGGACTTTGAGCCGGCACCAGCGTGGCAAGCAATTTTTCAGCATCGGCCAGCGGCAGTTCGGTATCGATGGGGTTGTCATCCGACTCAGGCTGATGCGGGTTGACGCGAAGCCCCGGGGTCTCGGTCAGAAAAATCAGCTTGTCGGCTTGCAGTGCCATGGCCACCGAGGTGGCCACTTCTTCCATGCTCAGGTTGAAGGCTTCGCCAGTAGGAGAGAAACCGAAGGGCGACAGCAAGACCATGGCACCAAAGTCCAAGGTTCGGGTGATGCCCGCCACGTCAACTTTTCTCACCAGGCCAGAGTGCTGAAAGTCGACGCCGTCCATGATGCCGACTGGACGCGCGGTCAAAAAGTTGCCTGAAATGACCCTGACGGTTGCGCCGGCCATGGGCGTATTGGGCAGCCCCTGGCTGAATGCGGCTTCAATTTCATAGCGCAGCTGTCCGGCTGCTTCTTGTGCGCAATCCAGCGCCACTTCATCGGTGATGCGAATGCCGTGCGAGTAACGGGCCGCATGACCCTTGGCCTTGAGCTGCTCATTGACCTGCGGCCGGAACCCATGCACCAGCACGATCTTGACGCCCATGCTCTGGATCAGGGCCAGGTCTTGTGCGATGTGGGGGAGTTTTCCGGCTGCAATCGCCTCGCCCGCAATACCGACCACAAAGGTCTTGCCGCGATGGCTGTGGATGTAAGGCGCGACGGAGCGAAACCAGGGGACAAAAGTAAAATTGAAGACGGCAGACATGGGCACGCTTTCGGGGTCAAGTCAAAAAACAGCAGGGTGGGCGATGCAGCGTAAAAATGTTCGGCAACCCGAAAGCCGGAACGCGGAAAACGAGTGTAAGGCACGCGGCAACGGCGCTGAAGGCACGATAATTGGCTCGTTCGCTGTGTCTGCACACCTGCATCGCCCTTCATCGTTTTTGAGCCTGGTTATCTTTGTCGACCTCAGTCCCATCCCTTCCGTCAGCGCCCAGGCTGGTCATTGATTTTCCTGAAACGCTGCCGGTTTCTGGCAAGCGCGATGAGATCACCGCCGCGATCGCCGCCCATCAGGTAGTTATCGTCTGTGGTGAAACCGGCTCGGGCAAAACCACTCAGCTGCCCAAAATCGCCCTCAGCATGGGGCGCGGCAAACTGAACTACGCGCCTGGCGAGCGCGCCAAACTCATTGGCCACACCCAGCCACGCCGGATCGCCGCCAGCAGCGTAGCCAAACGCATTGCCGAGGAACTGAAAACGCCGCTGGGCGAGGTGGTGGGCTACAAGGTGCGGTTTCAGGACCGGCTGAGCCGGGACGCGTCCGTCAAGCTGATGACTGACGGTATTTTGCTGGCTGAAACGCAGACCGATCCGCTGCTCAGCGCCTACGACACCATCATCATTGACGAGGCGCACGAGCGCAGCCTGAACATTGACTTTTTGCTCGGTTACCTGCGGCAATTGCTGCCGCGCCGGCCTGACCTGAAAGTCATCATCACGTCGGCGACGATTGATGCGAAGCGTTTTGCAGACTACTTTGCGGGAGCTAAAGGGCCTTCACCCGTCATCATGGTGTCGGGTCGCATGTTTCCGGTCGAGCAGCGCTACCGGCCCTTTGAAGAGTCACGGGACTATGACCTGAATGACGCCATTGCCGATGCAGTCGATGAACTGTGGCTCAGCCCACACAGCGCGGGCGACATCCTGGTATTCCTGCCGGGCGAGCGTGAAATCCGCGAAGCTGCCGACCACCTGCGAAAACACCTGTCGCACCAGCCCGTGTTTCGCACCGCAGAAGTGTTGCCCTTGTTCGCGCGTCTGAGCCCGGCCGAGCAGGACCGTATTTTCGACGGCCACACCGGCCGGCGCATCGTGCTGGCGACCAACGTGGCCGAGACCTCGCTCACCGTCCCGGGCATTCGGTATGTGATTGATGCAGGTACCGCGAGGGTCAAGCGCTACAGTTTTCGGAGCAAGGTAGAGCAGCTGATGGTCGAACCCATCAGTCAGGCGGCGGCCAACCAGCGCGCCGGGCGCTGCGGGCGGGTCGCCGACGGGATTTGCATTCGCCTGTACGACGAGCAGGACTTCAACGGCCGTCAACGCTTCACTGACCCCGAAATTCTGCGCAGCTCTCTGGCCAGCGTGATCCTGCGCATGAAGGCATTGCACCTGGGAGCGATTGAAAACTTCGCTTTTATCGAACCGCCGCAAGGCCGCGCCATGGCCGACGGCTACCAGCTGCTGGCCGAGCTTGGCGCGGTCGATGATGACAACGAGCTGACGCCGGTGGGCCGCACGCTGGCCAAGCTGCCGCTGGACCCGCGCGTGGGCCGCATGATTCTGGAAGCCAGGGAGCGCGGCGCACTCGACGAAGTGCTGGTGATTGCCAGCGCCCTGAGCGTGCAGGACGTGCGCGACCGGCCGATGGACAAAC
>JANOLL010000212.1:0-2387 GCA_031419775.1 Polaromonas sp.
TGGCGCTGGATGTTCAATTTATCGCCGGCAACTGGCTCGATCCAGTCAGTGGTCACTTTCACGCCATCGTTAGCAATCCGCCCTATGTCGCCGCGCAGGATCCCCATTTGGCCGGATTGACCCATGAACCGCTGCGCGCCCTGACCTCTGGTGCAGACGGACTGGACGACATCCGGCACATCATCCAGCAGGCCCCTGACCACCTGGTGCCGGGTGGCTGGCTGCTGCTGGAGCATGGCTACGACCAGTCGCCCCAGGTCTGCGCGCTGCTGGCTCAGCGGGGCTTTGATCAGGTTCAGAGTCGTCCTGACCTGGCCGGCGTGGCGCGCTGCTCGGGCGGCCAATGGTTCGGTTGAAATACCGGGGATAATTAGGCCGTTGAATTTCGGCAGCTCGATGGCATGTACAGCACGAGCCGCGAACCCTTTAAGGACAGAACCATGAACGACACCCAGAATACCCAGCAACGCATCGACCAGATCGTCAAATCGAGCGATGTCGTTCTGTTCATGAAAGGTACCGCCCAGTTCCCGCAGTGCGGTTTTTCTGGCCGTGCCATCCAGGTGCTCAAGGCCTGTGGCGTGAGCAAACCTGCAACCGTCAACGTGCTCGAAGATCCCGAAATCCGCAACGGCATCAAGGAATACAGCAACTGGCCGACGATTCCCCAGCTTTATGTCAAGGGCGAGTTTGTCGGCGGCTCAGACATCATGATGGAGATGTACGAGAGCGGTGAGCTGCAACAGGTGCTGGGCACACCGCAAGCCTGATTTTTAAGGCTACGGGGGCAGGCGCCTAGCGCTGTCCAACTCGGCCTATCAGCGGGTGTAGCCGGTGCAGGCGCCGGCATTGACGCCGTCCTTGCACTCGCGCTTCAAGCGCGCACTGCGCTGTGCCGGCGTTTCCTGGGACCCATTCAAGAATTTGGTGCTTCCACCCTTACGCGCAGTGGTTGCTTTTTTCTTTTTACCGGCTTTGCTTTTTTCAGCTTTCTCGACTGTGGCAGGTGTCGCCGCACTGGTAGAGTTTTGGCTGGCCCCAGGCGACTGGGCATGAACCTCTCCCAGCATCAAGGTAGCCGCCAGCAACAGTGTCAAAGAGGGTGCGGTAAAGCGGAGTGTCATGGCAGTCGTCTTTCAGGTTGGCAGTCACTCATTGCAATTTGGGATCGCCGTAAGTGTCCTCATCGGGTGGTGTGTCCATTGGCATACGGAAGTGTTCGCTTGCCCAAGCACCAAAATCCATATTTTTGCAGCGCTCGCTGCAAAAAGGACGAAACGGATTGCTGGCGGCGTAAATGCTTTTGCCCTTGCAGGCAGGGCACACCACTACTTTCGCAATATCCTGGACCGGCTTCATTCCCGCCACTCACGAGCAAAGGGTCAATTCAAACGCCGCGTCGCCAGTGAACGAATGGAGCCGGTCGTCGCTCTCGTGGCGCATCAGCCGAACCGACACAATGAGCCGGTTGCCGCTGATTTCAGGAATCAGCCCCAGCGACGGATCAATGCGCAGGCGTAATAGCTGAAAGGTACGCCCCTGCGGCAGGGTTTGCTGGTACTGCCCCGCTGGCGCAATCACTTTTTGTGCGGCGCCGGAATCGCGCAGCAACTGCATCAGCAGCGACACAGCATTGGCAAGTGGAACCAGCGTGGCTGTCCACCGATGCAGATCGCGTTGACGCGCGTCCGCGCCGAGATGTTGCCAGGCGAAGTAGGCAGGCAAATCAAACTCACAGGTTCCCCCGGGAATACCGACCCGGCTGCGAATGCTCATCAGCCAGTCGTTCTCGGTCAAGGTTTGGCCCGCCTTGCCGGGCAAGCTGTTCAAAGCAGCAAAGTTGCTTTCCAATTGGCTGGTGACCTTGTCCAGTACCGCCTCGGCAATCCCCGGGTTGCCCCGGTAGCCATTGAGTACATGTTTTTGTTTTTCCAGATCCTTCAAGACGTCCATCTTCAGGTCGGCACGCGCTGCCACATCCATCACTTCAAAAATAGTGGTGATGGCGTAATGATGATCAATGGGGTGTTCACGAACCACCAGTTCGTCAAGCCGTCGAAAAAGGTGCTCAAGCCGCAAATAGGTGCGTATGCGTTCGTTAAATGGGTACTCGTAAAGGATCACGGCGCAGTCTTTATCGGCTCATTGCTTAAGTCAGGGCATCATAGCCCGAAGCGAGCGGCGAGCTGCTTGACTTGCACTCGCAGCTCCTCTAGCGTCAAACCATCGTTGTAGAGGCAAGCATCGGCCGCTGCAAGGCGTTCTGCCCGGCTGGCCTGCCCCGCTATGATTTTTTCAACAGCCTCTGGCGCCCAGCCATTACGCAAGCAGACCCGGTCGATTTGAGTGACTTCCCTGCAGTCCACAACCAGGACCTGATCAAGTTT
>JANOLL010000213.1:0-8184 GCA_031419775.1 Polaromonas sp.
TCCGTCCTGCACGGTGACCTGCAACTGCATGCTGCGTTCGGCCAGCCTGGCAAGGGCCTGGCTCTGGGTCGCTTCGATCTGCCACACCACCAGGTTGGCAGCACGGGTCAGTTTGGTCTCCATGGTTTTCCACCACACCGCGGTACTGCTTGAAAAGCTGTAGGCAGTGACCTGCTCGGCCCGGCCCGCAGCACGCATCAGGCGTTTGTCGTCAGGTTGGCCGACGTCTATCCAGTGCACAACGGCGTCGGTGTAGTCTTTGTGCCAGAGTGCCGGCTCGTCAACATCCCACAAGTCCTTGGCAAATTCGAGCTTGCCTTTTTTCTCGTCAGCCGGCACGTGCAGGGCATAGGCCAGTAGGCGGATCATCATGCGTTCGTCGGTCTCGGAAGGGTGGCGCGCAATGATCACCTGGTGATCGCCGTAGATGCCGCGATCCATGTTGGCGATCGCCAGTTGGGCTTTATGAATGGTGGCTTTAAGTGCCATGGTGCAGACTGCAGGGTTGGTGTGAAGTTAGCGCTGTATTGGAACAGAGCTTTGCCTTTCAGTCAGACCAACGCTCCCCTGGGTATAGTTTGACCATGCTCAAGCTGTCTGTTCTGGACCAGTCGGTCGCGGTTTCCGGCGCTACCCAAGCCGCTGCCATTGGCCTTACGCTGGCGCTTGCCAGGCATGCCGAAGTGCTTGGTTACCACCGCTTCTGGGTCAGTGAGCATCACAGTCACCCCAGCATTGTGGGCACGGCCCCAGAGGTGTTGATGGCGGCGATTGCCGCGACCACAAGTCGTATTCGCATCGGCAGCGCTGGCGTGATGTTGCCGCACTATGCGGCGCTCAAGGTGGCGGAGCAGTTTCGGGTGTTGGAGGCCTTGGCGCCGGGGCGTATTGACCTGGGCGTGGGCCGTGCGCCCGGCTCCGATCAGCGTACCGCGCAGCTACTGCGGGCCAGCTCGCCACAGGGCGAAGACGATTTTCCGATACAAGTGCGGGAATTGCAGGCGTGGGTGTCGGGGTGTGATTTGCCAGAAGGTCACCCGGGATATGGTGTGACCGCCAATCCGACTGGGCCAACCAGCCCGGCGGTGTGGATGCTGGGCAGCTCCGACTATGGCGCCCAGCTGGCAGCCCATTTTGGTTTGCCTTACGCCTTTGCGTGGTTTATCACCGATGGTCAGGGTGCGCAGCAGGCGTTGGACCTGTACCGCAGGCGCTACCGTCCCAGTAGCCGGCACCCTCAACCCGAAACCGTGTTATGTGTGTGGGCACTGGCCGCAGACACCGAGGCTGAGGCATGGCTACATTTTTCGGCGCGCGAGCGCTGGAAGCTGGACCGAAACAGGGGCCTGCTCGGTCCCCTCGCGTCGCCGGCTGAAGCGACGCAACGGCCTTTCAGCATGTCTGAGAAAGTCGAGTCAGACCGGCTCAGGGCTGGGGCGCTGGTGGGCAGTGGGCCGCAGGTGGCCGCTAAACTTCGAACGCTCGCGGGTGCGCTAGGTATTGAAGAACTGGTTGTGATTACCTGGGCGCACGACCCCGCAGTCCAAACGCGCTCGTACGAGCTGCTGGCCCGAGAATTTTTGTAATCCGTCGAGATAATCTGAGATAACCTTAGTCCCCATGTCCACACAAGCAAAGTCCATGACCACCCAACTCTTTAGTGCAACTCTCGCAGGAAGCTTGCCCAAACCCGCCTGGCTATCGGAAACCCACAAGCTCTGGCCACAGTGGAAGGCGCAAGGCAAAGACCTGGTCCAAGCCAAGGCAGATGCCACCCTGTTGTGGATCAAGGCACAAGAAGACGCTGGCCTGGACGTGATCGGTGATGGTGAACAGTCACGCCAGCACTTTGTGCATGGTTTCCTGGAGCAGGTCGAGGGCATCGACTTTGATCACAAGGTCAAGATGGGCATACGCGATAACCGCTATGACGCGATGGTGCCGCAGGTGGTTTCAACGCTAAGATTGAAGGGCCGGGTTCACGCGACTGAGGCACAGCTCCTGCGTGCGCACACCGCGAAAAAAATCAAGTTCACCTTACCTGGCCCCATGACCATTGTGGATACGGTCTCTGACCAGTTCTATGGCGACCGGGTCAAGATGGCCATGGTATTTGCTGAATTGCTCAATCAGGAAGCACTGGCTCTGCAGGCTGATGGGGTGGACATTATTCAGTTCGATGAACCGGCTTTCAATGTCTACATGAAAGAAGCGGCAGACTGGGGCGTGAAGGCACTAGAGCGTGCGGTTCAAGGTCTTACCTGCACAACCGCCGTGCATATTTGCTATGGCTATGGCATCAAGGCCAACGACGACTGGAAGGAGACTCTGGGCGAGGAGTGGCGCCAGTACGAACAGGTTTTACCGGCGCTGGCCAGAAGCAGCATCAAGCAGGTCAGTCTGGAGTGCTACCACTCGCATGTGCCGCCGCACTTGATGGCCCTGCTGGAAGGTAAGGACGTGATGGTTGGCGTGATCGACGTGGCCAGTGAGGTGATCGAAACGCCCGAACAGATAGCCGACACCATAGGCATGGCGCTGCAGTATGTGCCCAAATCCCGGCTGCTGCCGTGCACCAACTGCGGACTAGCGCCGATGGATCGCGAGATCGCACTCAAAAAGCTGGAAGCGCTGGGCAAGGGTGCAGCGCTTGCACGTGAGCGCTATCGATAGGCAACCGCCTAGAGCGAGCCCGTTACGCCAGCAAGGACATGCAATGACTACGCCTGAGCACCCTGAAGGTTTTTCGCAGTCGCCTGGCGAGCCTGCCTGGAAGCATGACGGCGTACGAGTGATCGGTGCGCAGCAGCTCGATCCCAACACCGCACAGACCCCCGGTATGGATCGCAAAGCGGCCATCAATTTCGCGCGCGTCGGAGCGCAAAAACTCTGGGCCGGCACGGTGAGCATTCATGCGGGTGCCAAGACCGGGGCGCACCATCACGGACCCCTTGAAAGCGTCATTTACATCGTCAAGGGCCGGGCCCGTATGCGCTGGGGCGACCATCTCGAATTCACTGCCGAGGCCGGGCCGGGCGATTTTATTTACGTTCCGCCTTATGTCCCGCATCAGGAGATCAACGCCAGTGCCACAGAGCTGCTGGAATGTGTGTTGTGTCGCAGTGATGGGGAAGCCGTGGCTGTCAATCTGGATATTGAACCAGCGGAAAAACCTGCCCAAGTGTTGTGGATAGATCCTACCCATCCGCAGGGTGGCGTCTAGCCTGATTTAGTCGAAGCGTCTGGACAGCAGTTTTTTACAAATTTGTGCTTGCGCTACACAAAGAGCCAAAGAGCATTTGGTAAAACAGGGGGGTATGAAGTCAAAGTCTCTCGATTTGATTTAACTTTTTAAAACCAAGCTATGACTAAAAAATTATTAATGAGCTGTTTTGTCGCGCTGGCTGCGCTGTCTGCAGCCCCTGCGCAGGCTTCAACGCCGTATGCCAATGCGACGGTGCAGGGGGCGCTGGCACCCGGCGTGTATGGCCGCATCGACATTGGCAATGCACCGCCGCCGCCGCTGATTTATGCCCAGCCGATTGTGGTGTATCGCACGCCGGTTGCAGTTCAGCAACCGCTTTACTTGCATGTTCCACCCGGGCACGCCAAAAAATGGTCCAAGCACTGTTCCAAATACAACGCCTGCAATCAGCCTGTTTATTTTGTCAAAGTGGCGGGCGATGATGACTTCGAGCGCCGTCGCGGGCGAGGCGATGATCGCGACGACAAGCACTACGGCAAAGGTAAAGATAAAGACAAGCACCATGGCAAGGACAAGCACAAGGACTAAGCATCCTTGCATTCAACCTGCTCCGGGCCAGTGTTACCACTGGCCTTTTTTATGCCTCATTCAGCCTCGTTGCGAAGTCCGCTCTGCATAGCTCGCCGCTATGCGTCCTGAGGAGGCGTAGCATGTCATGACGAGCAACTTCACTTCGGAAT
The DNA here is from genome assembly GCA_031419775.1 of Polaromonas sp. GTDB lineage: Bacteria > Pseudomonadota > Gammaproteobacteria > Burkholderiales > Burkholderiaceae_C > Polaromonas. The sequence continues at coordinate 3,946 of JANOLL010000213.1, forward strand.
AAAACTCATGAAAGCAATCTGGAATGGCGCAGTGATTGCGCAAAGCGATGACACTGTGGTGCTCGAAGGCAACCACTATTTTCCTGACGGTTCGCTCAACCGCGATTACGTGACGTTTAGCAACCATCACACCATGTGCAGCTGGAAAGGGCAAGCCAGCTACTACTCCCTGCTGGTCAACGGTGAGATGAACACCGATGCGGTGTGGTACTACCCGAATCCCAAGCCCGAGGCTGAGAACATCAAAGGTCATGTCGCGTTCTGGAAAGGCGTGAAGATCGAGCCCTGATCTGATACGTATACTTATTAAAAAAACACCTGGCCAGAACGACTATTCATCAGGAGACTTCATGACTTTACCCAAGGCAGACCCCGCGTTGCTTGAAAAACTCTCGACTGCCAACCGCATACTTTATGACCAGGGTGTGGTGGACGGTTTTGGCCACATCAGCGTGCGCCATGACAAGTCGCCAGAGCACTTTTTGTTGTCTTGCAACCGCGCCCCCGGGCTGGTCCGACCGGAGGATATCCTTGCCTATGATCTCAATGGTGATCTGGCAGAACCTTCGGCCCAGCGCTCCTACCTCGAACGCTTTATCCACAGCGAAATTTATCGGGCCAGACCGGATGTCATGTCGGTGGTTCACAGCCACTCGCCGAGCGTGATTCCGTTTGGCGCGACTGGGCAGCGGCTGCGACCCATTTTTCACATGAGCGGTTTTCTCGGAAGCGGTTCGGCCCTGTTTGAAATCCGTGAAGCCGGTGGCAACACCGACATGCTGATTCGCGATACCGGTCTCGGCAAGGCACTCGCACAGTCGCTGGGCCAGCACAACTGTGTGCTGATGCGCGGTCATGGTTCGACCACCACTGCGCCGTCTATCGAGCTGGCCGTTTATCGTGCCATTTATGCCGAGGTCAATGCAAAGCTCCAAATCCAGGCAGCCGCACTGGGACCTATCAATTTCCTTAATGAAGAAGAAGCCGCGCTGGCCGCCGCCACCACAGAAGGCCAGGTCGTGCGCGCCTGGGATCTGTGGCGCGGTCGTGTCGATGCCGCAGTCTGAACCCTTACGATTTAACCGGAGACTCGCATGAAGTTTTTCAACCTCTCAGTTTGGGCGGGACTTGTTACGGCCTGCCTGGCCACCACCCCTGCCGCCGCCGATTCCTATCCCTCGCGCGCCGTCAAGCTGATCGTGCCTTACGGTACTGGTGGGGGCTCTGATGTGCTGGCGCGTCAGATCAGCGCGCGCTTGCAAACGATATGGGGCCAGGGGATCGCAGTTGAAAATCGAGCTGGCGCATCCGGCAATATCGGCACTGAAGCGGTAGTCAGATCGCCGGCAGATGGCTACACGCTGCTGATGCAAAACAGCACCATGGTCGTTAACCCGGCGGTCAGCGGCAAGCTGAACTATGACCCTGAGAAAGACCTGACGCCGATCATGCTCTTGGGCCTCACGCCGATTGCCCTGGTCGCGCACCAAGGGGCCAATATCAAGTCGCTCAAGGAACTGGTCGATTACGCTAAAGTCAATCCGACAGCCTTGAGTTACGGCTCATGCGGCGTTGGAACGCCCCAGCATTTTGTGATGGAACTGGTCAAACAAAAGGCAGGTGTGAGTGCTACCCATGTCGGTTACAAAGGCTGCGCACCGGCCCTGACGGATGTCATGGGGGGACAGGTGCCACTGGCAATTCTCAGTGCGAATTTGGCGGCACCTCACATCAAGACTGGCAAACTCATGAGCGTCGGGGTGTCGACAGCCACCCGCTACGGCTTGCTGCCGCAAGCGCCAACTTTTGAAGAGCAGGGCCTCAAACCGCTGGACTTTTCGATCTGGTATGCCCTGATGGGTCCCGCCAAAATGCCGTCCGAGGTCGTGGCCCGAATCTATGCCGATGTTCAGACTGTTCTGGCCGAGCCGGCGATCGAGGAAAGCCTGTCCAACGCAGGGGTTGAGCCTTTCGCAGGCAACGGGGCTGACTTGGCCAGACTCATCAAGCTGGATCTGGCCCGCTACGCCCAATTGGCCAAGTCGGCCAACATCAAACCCGAGTAATCCGCTGTGTCGTTCCTAGAAATCTGCTAAACATTCAAACTTGAGTGGCCGCAGGTTAAGCGGATGAACAAACGTCAGCGCAGCCGCGTGCAGCAACAGTCGTCGGGCTTTGGCTTGTACCGACTCTGGCGCGTAGAGGCTGTCGCCCAGGATGGGATGGCCCAGTGCCTGCAGGTGTACCCGGAGCTGGTGAGAGCGCCCGGTGAGGGGTTCCAGCTCTATCCGCGTGGCGTTCAGGTTTGGATCGCAGCTCACCCGGCGCCACCGGGTCTGGCTCGGTTTGCCGCGCAAGGTGTCGATGGTGCGCAGCGGGCGCCGTGGCCAGTCGGCTGCAATGGGCAGATCAATTAGGTGCCAGCCTTCGCTGTCCGTCGGCACCAATTGGTTTGGGTTCAGGTCGCCTGCTACCACCGCTACATAGCGTTTGTGCACGGCCCGGCTCGCAAACAATCGGTTGAGCGAAATCTGCATGGCGCTTCCTCGCGCCATCAACATGAGTCCCGATGTCGCCATGTCCAGGCGGTGAACCACCAGCGCATCGGGGTAGAGTTGTTGCACTCTGACGCTCAGGCAGTCTTGCTTGTCCTCACCACGCCCCGGCACGGCAAGCAGACCAGCCGGCTTGTTCAGTACCAGTAGGTCATCATCCGCATAAACGGTCTGAATGCCCGCGTCTGCATCAGTCACGCGGTGGCGGAAAATTGTGCACCGTCGGAGCGGCCCGCCTGCGCTCGCGAAGCATGAAGAGGTAAAGGCTTTCGACTTTCTCGCGCGCCCAAGGCGTTTTGCGCAAAAACTTCAGACTGGACTTCACACTGGGCTCACTTTGAAAGCAGCGAATCGGCACCCGCTGACCCAGGTCCTCCCAACCGAAATGCGAGGCCAGCGCCGTCACCATGGCCTCAAGGGTCACGCCGTGCAAGGGGTTGCCCGACTGCGCGTTGGCAGGCTGTTCGGTGACCGTTGAGTCGACGACCATCGGCTGCCTAGTTGTCCTATTTGTTTTTCAGCTTGCCGCGCAAAGGTACCTGGGTCACGATGGTGGGGCGTACGGCGTCAGGTGACACGGTCTTGGGCGGAGACGTGTCTTTCTTGGGTTTTTTAACCATCTTCCCGCTGTTCTGTTGACCTTTTGCCATGGGTTTCTCCTGTAATGAATGGGTATGACGATTAATGTAACTTTATGCGGGGTCGGTGCGTTCGGTCAATCAGTTCTGACAGGGTAATCAGTGCGGTTTTCTTCAGGCCGCCGAGTGCCAGCTGATGCTGTTTGTGCAAGCCCCAATACATTAACCTGGCGATCTGACCTTCAATGAAAAAGCTCCCCTGGGTCAAGCTTCCCATCAGGCTGCCGACGGAGGAGTACTCAGCCAGTGACACCAGTGAGCCCTGGTCGGTATAGACAAATGGCGCTACCGCTTTACCTTCACTGAGCAGCGGTAGGGACCGTGCCAGATACATTGCCTGCTGGTAGGCGGCCTGCGCTCTGGGAGGTACCCAGGTGCCATCGGCCTGCTGGCAGGCGGCACAGTCGCCGAAGGCGTAAATGCTGCCGTCCAGCGTGCTCTGGAGGTTGCCATTGACCACCAGCTGGTTGAGCTTGCTGGTTTCCAGCCGGTCTGCGCCGTCAGGTCCGCCGCCCAGCTTTTTCAGGAACTCCGGGGCTATGACACCTGCAGCCCAGACGGTGATGGTCGATGCGATGACCTTGCCACTGGCCATCTTGAGGTTGTCGGCGGTGACTTCAACCACTTTTTCGTTGATGTGCACGTCGATTGCCAATTTGCGCAATTCGCGCAGTGCCGACTCACCCAGTCGCTCGGGCAGTTGTGCCAATAGCCGGGAACCTGCCTCGACCAACACAATTTTCAGGTCTTTTTCCGGGTCGATGTGGTCAAAGCCGTAATTGCCCAGCACGCGCGCCGCTGCATGCAGCTCTGCGGCAAGTTCCACGCCAGTAGCGCCGCCGCCAACGATGGCCACGCTCAGCAGTCCACTGCCTGCAGTGCGCGGCACAGTCTGAGCGCGTATACAGGCGTTGATCAAGCGGTCATTGAAATGTCGGGCCGCTTGTGGGCTGTCCAGCTTGATGCTGTGTTCGGCCGCACCTAGCGTGCCAAAGTCGTTGGTCTGGCTACCGACTGCAATCACCAGCGTGTCGTAATCGAGCTGC
>JANOLL010000214.1:0-2463 GCA_031419775.1 Polaromonas sp.
CTGCCTGGCCAGCGCGTGTGCATAAGCTTGCGTGGCGACTTCGTCGGTCCAGACAATACTTTTTACAATCGGCTGGTGGATTCCAACAGTCATCACGTCAATCAATCCCTTGTGGAGAGTATTCAAAGCTGGGCGCGCGAACTTGGATTTTCGCAAATTGGCATTGCTGGTGTGGATTTAACGTCAGCAGAGCCCGGATTATCGGCTTGGCTGGCTGCTAACTTTCATGGTGACATGCATTACATGGCGGCACATGGGCTTAAGCGGGCTCGGCCGGCAGAGCTGGTTCCAGGTACGGTAAGTGTCATCACGGCACGGATGAACTACCTGCCCGCATCGGCAGCCTCTGCACCGGGCCCATGGCAGGCCAATGAAATGAATCGACTACAGCGCCCCGGCGAAGCGGTGGTGTCGGTGTACGCGCGCGGCCGGGACTACCACAAGGTCATGCGCAGCCGCCTGCAAAAGCTCAGCGACCGGATCGCTGGCCAGGTCGAACATCTCGGAGCACGTGCATTCACGGATTCCGCGCCGGTGCTGGAAGCCGAACTGGCGACCAGAAGCGGGCAAGGCTGGCGCGGCAAGCACACGCTGGTACTCAACCGCGAGGCCGGGTCGATGTTTTTTCTGGGCGAAATTTACCTTGACCTTGACCTGCCGCATACCGCTCCGGTGACGCCACACTGCGGCAGTTGCAGCGCCTGCATCGACGTATGCCCCACCCGGGCCATTGTGGCGCCCCACAAGCTCGACGCCCGGCGCTGCATTTCCTACCTAACGATTGAACATGATGGCGCCATACCCCTGGAATTGAGGCCCCTCATGGGCAACCGTATTTACGGCTGCGATGACTGCCAGCTGGTTTGCCCGTGGAACAAGTTTGCCCAGCGCAGTGCTCTGCCCGATTTTGATGAACGTCAGGGGCTGACAGGTCAGCAACTCGTCACGCTTTTGGACTGGGACGAAGAGACTTTTCTGCGCTTCACCGAGGGCAGTGCCATACGCCGGATTGGCCATGAGCGCTGGCAGCGCAATATTGCGGTGGCGATGGGTAATGCGCTACGAGCTGGAGGTGCTGACACGGGCCTCATTCGGCAAAGCCTGCAGACCCGTGCGAATGCCTGCACGACCCTGGTCAGAGAGCATGTGATGTGGGCCCTTGAGCAATGATTTATTGTCATCCGAAATAAAACCGTCTGCATTCGAATCATGTCCATCATTACCCGTATCGAGTCCTACCCTTTTCACGTATCTGAAAAAACCAATTGGTTTTTTATCTGTGTCGAGTCGAATCGAGGCGAAAAGGCTTGGGGAGAAGCGTCGCTCAATGGGTGGGAGCCCTTGCTGGAAGCGGCAACCCAACTGCGTGCGTTGGAGCTGACCGGGCTGGACCTGGAGGTGGCGGTGTCACGCCTCAAGCCATCGGCGCAGTCGCCCGGCGGGCTCTCAGCCAACGCGGTGACCAGTGCGCTGCATCAGGCCCTCGCAAGCCTTCAAGCCAGCGAGCTGGGCCTTCCACTGCACCGACTGCTTGGTGAAGCTCAGCGCTCGCACGTGCCGGTTTACGCCAACATCAACCGCGCCACCACCGATCGCCGGCCGGAAGGCTTTGCTGCCACAGCGGTGCGGGCTGCAAAATCCGGATTTAAGGCTTTCAAGGCTGCGCCGTTTGATGGGGTGACGCCGGGTAATTGCGCAACGGATCACGGGCAGGCCCTGATACGACACGGCATTGACTGCATGCTGGCGATTCGTGACGCGGTGGGGCCGGAAGCGCTTGTGATGGTCGATTGTCATTGGCGCTTCGACGAGGCATGTGCCTTGTCGGTCCTTAAAGCGCTTCGGCCCGCCGTGCTGCACTGGTTTGAATGTCCCCTTGCCGAAACCCATGCACACTGGCCAGCCATGAGGCGGATTCGCGCTGCGGCCAATTCACAGGGCGTGTTGCTGGCCGCAGCGGAGACGCAGGTTGGTCTGCCATCATTTGAGGCGCTCTTTCAGGAGCGGCTCTACGACGTCGTCATGCCCGACGTGAAATACTGCGGCGGGCCCCGGGAAATGCTTCTGATCGCCGAACGCGCGAGCGAACAGGGGGTGGTGTTTTCTCCGCACAACCCCACGGGACCGATCTGCACACTTTCAAGCCTGCATGTCGCTGCGGTTGCGCCGCAGTGCCGCTTGCTGGAATTGCAGTTTGATGAAAGTCCCCTTTACGACGCCCTGATTTCAAATCGCCATCCGATGCTGGTGGATGGCAGTTTCGCGGTGCCCCAGACGACTGCGCTGGGCGTCGAGTTGAATGAACAGGTGCTGCAAGCGCACCCTTACCAAAAGGTTGCTTTTGGTATTGAAACGCTGATGGCCGGCTAGCCTTCGCCTCAGTCTGCCCGGATATTTTTTTCAGCGGCCAGTTTTTTCCATCGCGCCACTTCGCCGTTGATACGTGATGCGAAGAGTTCCGGA
>JANOLL010000215.1:0-4432 GCA_031419775.1 Polaromonas sp.
GATCAAACTCTTTAGTTTAATCACTGCAATATTTCAACTCCGCACATCCAACCGAAATTGGCTGCACGAAGAAAACTCATAAAAACGGAATTGATGAGAAATCTTGACGATTTCACATTTTCTATCTCTATGAGCGTTTAAGGTCAAAAGACTTTGACTTGTTTTGATCAACCAGGGTTAACCAAAAGTCGTCTGGCAATCGCCTTCAAACGCCCATACTTATCGGCTGTAAATTTTTAATGATCCTGACTACACACTTGATGGCTTTTGCCGTCTTGCATTCGTCGTGAGCTGTGATCAGCTGAGCCTCGAATTATATACCGGAATTTTCATCCCTGTCAAACTTAAGGTTTTTACCCTGCCCGTCTTGATGCTGCGTGATTCTTGCAAATCTTGACGCAAATCCTTTCTGAGCGGAGCTTTATATTCTATACCGGTTTTTGATCGCCAGCAACGAACAGTTTGACTTTTTCTGCTGCTCTGGCTTCATTGAAGCCGACACTTGCGTGTTCAGCAGAGCCTCAAATTCTATACCGGTTTTTCGTCAACGGTCAAACTTTCTAAAGTTTTTTGCAAGCGGGTACCGCTCGTGCAGAAGTGGCTGGAAAGAAGTAATGCAAGCAGTGGCGCCAGGCTTGGCCTCCATGCTCGTGGAGCCCACTGACCACGAATCGGCAATCTAAAAGGGATCCGGTACTGTGACATCCGGATAATCACCTCATGGCACTTATTACTCTCCTTGACGCCCAGCTGGCATTTGGTCATGTCGCACTGCTGGACCACGCCGATTTTTCGCTTGAAAGCAGCCAGCGCATTGGCCTCATTGGCCGCAACGGTACCGGGAAGTCTTCCCTGCTCAAGATATTGGCGGGTCTGGAAAAGCCAGATGACGGCACCTTGCAACTGCAGCAGAACCTGCGTATCGCCTACGTCCCACAAGAACCCAGTCTAGACCCCCATGGTACGGTTTTCATAGCTGCCAGCGCAGGGCTGGCAAGGACCCGGCACGTGGTTGAAATGTATTTGGCAGCCGATGAGCACACTGATCTTGATGCGTTGCAGTCTGAGATTGAAGCGCTGGACGGCTGGACCTGGGAACAACGGGTCGAAGAGACGCTGCATCGCCTGCACTTGGATAAGGACGCCATCGTGGGTGACCTGTCCGGTGGTACCAAAAAACGCGTGGCGCTTGCCCAGGCGCTGGTCGCCAAGCCCGATGTGCTGCTGCTGGACGAACCCACCAATCACCTCGACCTGGACTCCATCGCCTGGCTTGAAGAGCTGCTGGTCAACTTCAACGGCTCCATCATCACCATCACCCACGACCGCGCTTTTCTTGACCAGGTCGCCACCGCCATAGTGGAGTTGGATCGCGGCAAACTGCTCAGTTATCCCGGTAACTTTGCCCAGTATCTAGTGCAAAAAGAAGAGCAAATGGCCCAAGAGGCGGTCATCAACGCCAAGGCTGACAAGCTGCTGGCACAGGAAGAAGTGTGGATCCGCAAGGGGGTAGAAGCCCGGCGCACCCGCAGTGTGGCAAGAATCGGCCGACTGGAAGCCCTGCGGGACAGTCGTGCAGCGCGCCGCGATGCGGTGGGCCGCGTCAATCTGGACGTTTCCAGCGGCGAGAAAAGCGGCAAGATCGTGGCAGAACTCACCGACGTATCCAAAAGCTTTGGCCACCCCGGCAGCGAAAAAATCATCGTCAACCGCTTCACCGGCACGCTGCTGCGCGGCGACAAAGTCGGCTTGCTGGGCCCCAACGGCGCAGGCAAAACCACGTTGCTCAAGCTGATTCTGGGCGAGCTTCAGCCTGACGTGACGACACCGCCCGGCAAGATCCGCCAGGGCGCCAACCTGCAGGTCGCCTACTTTGACCAGATGCGCGACGCGCTGGATCTCGACGCAACGCTGGAGGACTTCATCAGCCCCGGCAGCGAGTGGGTAGAGATCAACGGTCAGAAAAAGCACGTCAAGAGTTATTTGACCGACTTCCTGTTCTCGCCCCAGCGTGCCAACTCGCCGGTGCGTACGCTTTCAGGCGGCGAACGCAACCGCCTGCTGCTGGCACGCCTTTTCGCGCGGCCCGCCAACGTACTGGTGCTCGACGAGCCGACCAACGACCTCGATATCGACACACTCGAACTGCTGGAAGACCTGCTGCAAAACTATGAAGGCACAGTTTTTCTGGTGAGCCACGACCGACGCTTTCTTGACAATGTGGTGACCAGCACCATCGCCTATGAAGGCACGCCCGAAAAACCAGGTTTTTGGCGGGAATACGAGGGCGGTGTGACCGACTGGATCACGCAATCCAAACGCGCGGCACAACTTGCGGGTGGCACCAAACCTGCGGCCAGCGCCCTGCAAAAAGCCAAAGTTATCGACAATACCGTGCTGCAGCCGGCTAAAAACGTGCAGGGTCAGCTATCAAAAAAGAAGCTTAGCTTCAAGGAGCAACGCGAGCTGGACAGCCTGCCGGCCATGATCCAGCAGCTCGAATCGCAACAAAAGGCGATCGAGCAGGAACTGTTTGACGGCACGCTGTACGCCAGCAACGCCAAGCGGGCGAGTGAGTTGACGGCACGCAGTTCAAAAATCGAAGATGAGTTGATGGCTGCTTTGCAACGCTGGGAGCTGCTGACGGCCTGATGCGCGCACCATGGGGGCAATGGGGACCTGCTGGATGCACAAGATGCACTACAGTGGCCACATGATGCCCTTCAGCCCCTTGTTTGCACGCCAATATCCACCGGTTAGCCAGAATTCGAGCCTTAGGCCCCGGGTGTCGTGGGGCCTGGCTTTGCTCTTGAGCCTCGTGATGACCGGCTGTAGCTCGCTGCCCAGCCAAGTCGATCGACCTGTGTCGAACGCGCTGACGGATAACGCCGACACCCGGCTCGGCCAGGCGGTAGCTGCCCGGGCGGCCACAGCCGGCACGCGCAACGACTCGGGCTTTGCACTGGTGGGCAGTGCAGAGCTGGCTTTTACCAGCCGCATGACGCTGATCCAGGCGGCACAAAAAACGCTGGATCTGCAGTACTACGCCATCCATGCCGACGACACCACCGAGCGGCTGTTCGATGCGCTGCGCGAGGCCGCCGGCCGCGGAGTACGCATCCGTATCCTGCTGGACGACTTCAATACTGCGGGCAAAAACGCCCAGATACTCAAGCTGGCATTTGAAAAAAATATAGCCGTCAGGCTCTTCAACCCGCTGCCCAGCGGGCGCAGTTCGTCGCTGTTCCGCATCGTCAGCAGCCTCGGCGATATCGCCAAGCTTCAGCGGCGGATGCACAACAAGATTTTTGTGGCCGACAACGCGGTCGCCATCACCGGTGGTCGCAATCTCGGTGAGACTTATTTTGGTCAGGGTGAAGGAAGCAATTTCATCGACCTGGATGTGCTGGCGGCTGGCCGCATCGCCCGAGATCTGTCCCGCAGCTTCGACCAGTACTGGAACAATCCTTTGGCCTACCCAGTGCAGTCCTTGATGACCGCCAAGGACATCGACGCCCTCAAACAGCTGCCCTCTCGCAGTGACCAGGAGCTTCCGGCCCTACAAGCCGGAACCGCAGCCACACCGTCGGCAGGGGCGCCGCAAGGGGCCGGCAACCTCAACAAGACTACGCTGACGCGTACCGCTACCGCGGCGGATGGCCTGACCAGCACGCTGCCCGCCTTGCCCAGCTCTACCAACCTGAGGCTGTTGACATGGACCTGGGCGCCGTCCGTCATGCTGGTCGACAAGCCGTCAAAAATCGCTGCGGATGCCGACAGCGTGGGCGAATCGCAAGACACCGCCGTGGACGGCTTGCTCCAGCTCATGACACAGGCCAAAAGCGATGTGCTGGTGGTTTCCCCGTACTTCGTGCCTGGCGCCCGGATGATGCGGCAGTTTGCCGACATGCGAGCGCGCGGCGTACGCGTGCGCGTGCTGACCAATTCACTCGCCTCGAACGACGCGCCGGCTGCGCACGTCGGCTATGCGCGCTACCGCGAAGCCTTGCTGGGACTGGGCATCGAGCTCTACGAAATGCGCGCCGAGCAAGGTGGCTCGCGGTCGGGGCTGGGGGCGCTGGCCGGCTCGGCAGGCACTTCAAGCGGCGCTTCTCGCGCCAGCCTGCACGCCAAAGTGGTGGTGGTTGACAACAGGCTGCTGGTGGTGGGCTCCATGAACCTGGATCTGCGCTCGCAACTGCAAAACAGCGAAGTCGCGGTGGTGATTCGCAGCCCGGCCCTCGCGCAGGAAGCCACGCGAATGATTGAGCCCGCCCTGGCCGGCGGCGCATACCGGGTGGAATCCGTTCAAGGCCAGCTGGTGTGGCGTGCACCACAGGGCTCCGGCTTGCCGGACGCGCGCAGCGAGCCCGATGCAGGGTTCGGTCAGAAGCTGCTGCTCCGACTGATTGCCCCTTTTGCGCCGGACGAA
>JANOLL010000216.1:0-11405 GCA_031419775.1 Polaromonas sp.
CTTTGCGGGTGGCGCACGCGCGCTGCAGGCGGTAGTCGGAGGATCCGCCGACGTCTGCTCGGGCGCCTTTGAGCACACCATCAACCTGCAATCGAAAAACCAGATGTTTCAGGCCTTTGTACTGCAGGGTAGGGCGCCGCAAATCGCATTTGGCGTGTCGACCAAAACCTTGCCTAACTACCGGTCCATTTCTGATTTAAAGGGCAAAAAAATTGGTGTGTCGGCCCCTGGCTCATCGACCAATATGGTGGCCAATTTGGTGCTGTCCAAGGGCGGCCTGCAAAGCAGCGACGTCAGTTTTATCGGCGTCGGAACCTCGGCAGGGGCACTTGCGGCAATGCGTTCTGGCCAGATCGATGCGATGAGCAATACCGACCCCGTGATGACCATGCTCGAACAAAAGGGCGAGGTCAAGATCATCAGCGATTCGCGAACACTCAAGGGCACGATGGACGTTTTTGGCGGCATGATGCCAGCCGCCTGCCTGTACGCGCCCCTCGAGTTCATCCAGAAACATCCCAACACCTGTCAGGCGCTTACCAATGCCATTGTTCATGGCCTGAAGTGGTTGCAGACCGCTGGCCCCAGTGACATCATCAAAACCGTGCCTGAAACCTACCTGCTGGGTGACCGCGCACTCTATCTTGCGTCGTTCGGCAAGGTGCGCGAGTCGATCGCCATCGACGGTCTGATTCCTGAAGACGGCCCCCGTACGGCGCTGCGGGCATTGAGCAGTTTTGATCCCTCGATCAAGTCCGACAAGATTGACCTGGCCAAAACTTATACCAACGAGTTTGCCCGCCGCGCCAAAGAGCGCTTCAATGCATAAGCCCTGGTAAATCTTCGAGCTGTGGCTGATGCATGACTGAATTTGCGCTGGAGCTGCAGGACATCACGTGCACTTTTCGATCCCGCGAGGCTGGCAGTCAGCCCTACACTGCCGTCGCCAACACTTCGCTGCGCATCGCTTCGGGTGAGTTTGTTTCGGTAGTAGGCCCTACAGGTTGCGGAAAATCAACCTTGCTGAATGTGGCCGCCGGGCTGCTTGCCCCCTCGCTAGGCAGCGTCAAAGTATTCGGGCAGGTGCTACAGGGCATCAACCGCAGGGCCGGCTACATGTTTCAGTCTGATGCCTTGATGCCCTGGCGCAGCGCTTTGGACAACGTGATGGTGGGCTTGCAGTACCGCAATGTTCCCCTTGCCGAGGCGCGTTCGCAGGCTCAATCGTGGCTGGAACGAGTGGGACTTGCAAATTTTGGCGAACGCTACCCGCATGAGTTGTCAGGCGGCATGCGTAAACGCACTGCCCTGGCCCAGGTTCTGGCGCTCGACCCTGACATCATTTTGATGGACGAGCCCTTCAGTGCGCTGGACATTCAAACCCGCCAACTGATGGAAAATGAAGTGCTCGATTTGTGGGCAGCCAAAAAGAAAGCCGTGCTGTTCATCACCCATGATCTTGACGAGGCCATCGCCATGAGCGATCGTGTGGTGGTGCTTTCGGCGGGCCCAGCGACGCACCCGATGGGTGAGTTCGCGGTGGATTTGCCGAGGCCGCGCAATGTGGCGGAAGTGCGGAGTGACCCGCGTTTTATCGCCTTGCACAGCCAGATCTGGAGCGTGCTGCGCGACGAAGTACTCAAAGGCTACGCCCAACAACTCGCGGCATGAATCGATTGATGTCCACCATTCCTGCTACAGCCAGCTTTGTACCGCGGCAGCTACGGTTAACGGATCGCGCTGGTGCATGGAAAGTGGCCTAGCAATGTGGCACTACCTCAAACCATCCGAGCGCACCATGCGGGCATGGCAAGTCAGCCTGCTGCTGTTCGTGCTGGCAGTCTGGCAAATGGCTTCGCGTGACCCGCAAATAGCGTTTTTCTTGGGGCAACCCCTGCAGGTCGCCGGCCGGGTCTGGAGCTGGTTCATGCCTTTCGGTTTTGCTGCCAACGGTTTATTCCCGGACGGTCTTCCCGGCCGAGCCGATATTTACCTGCATTTGGGCACAACACTTCTTGAGACCATGCTGGCGTTTGTCATTGGCACAGTGATGGGCATGGCATGCGGTTTATGGCTGGCGCTGGCACCAACAGCCAGCGCCATCCTGGATCCTTACCTCAAAGCCGCCAACTCCATGCCGCGGGTGATTCTGGCGCCGATTTTCGCGCTTTGGTTTGGTCTGGGGATCTGGAGCAAGGTGGCGCTTGCGGTCACACTGGTGTTTTTCATTGTTTTTTTCAATGTCTACCAGGGCGTCAAGGAAGTCAGCCCGGTGGTGCTCAACAACGCGCGCATGCTGGGCGCCAACCAGCGACAACTGCTGCGCACGGTTTATTTGCCCAGCGCAACCAGCTGGGTTTTTTCAAGCCTTCACACCGCGGTCGGTTTGGCTTTTGTTGGCGCGGTGGTCGGCGAGTACCTGGGCTCCGCTCGCGGCGTGGGCTATCTGATCCTGCAGGCTGAAGGAACGTTCGATGTCAACACCGTGTTTGCTGGCATTGTGGTTCTGACAGCCTTTGCCCTGATGCTCGATGCATTGGTCGGCAGGCTCGAAAAGCGATTGATGCGATGGCAGCCCCGTCAGGGCGAAACGGAAAAATTGTGAGCACAGAAATCAAGTTAATGAATAAAGACCTGCGTATTGCGCTGATCCATGCCACACCGCTGGCTATGGAGCCGATACAGTCCGCGTTCGCGCGGCACTGGCCGCAGGCACGCTGCATGAATCTGCTGGACGACAGCCTGTCGGTTGACCGTGCCGAAGCCGGCGGCCTGAAGCCTGAGATGACGCAGCGTTTCATTGATCTGGCGACCTATTGCGCACGTGCAGGCTGTGATGCCATTTTGTTTACTTGCTCGGCTTTCGGGCCAGCGATTGAGGCGGCTGGGCAAGCTTCGGGTTTGCCGACCATGAATCCCAACCAGGCCATGTTTGATGAGGCCTTGGCATGGGCTGCTGCGCACGGGCCTAAGGTGGGACTGATCGCAACCTTTGAGGCGTCCATTGCCTCGCTGTCTGACGAGTTGCAAGAGCATGCCCGGCAGCGCGGTCAAAGCATCGATCTGCATACCCGGTTTGTTCCCGAAGCCATGCAAGACCTCGCGCGCGGGCAGGCTCAGGAGCACCACCGCAAAATCGCTGCGGCGGCCCACAACCTGCGAGATTGCGATATTGTGATGCTGGCCCAATTCTCCATGGCAGCAGCCCAGTCGGTGGTTCAGGCTGAAGTAGCTTATCCCGTACTGAGTAGCCCGGACTGTGCCGTGCTGTCGCTCAAGAAAACGCTGACACATGTTTGAAATCGTTGGTGAGCATGCGGACCATGGCATGCCATGTGTTGGGCCTCAGCCTTTGCAATCAACCGATCTGAGAGAACCCTGAAATCAGGAGAAAGACAAGCCATGACTACCCCACGCCGTCACATCGGAACTCTCGCTATCGGCCTGCTTTGGAGCGGCATGGCATTGGCACAATCGGCGTATCCGAGCAAGCCTATTCGCATGATTATTCCCCTGGCGGCGGGAAGTGCTGTCGACAACGCCGCACGCATCGTGGCCCTGAAGATGGGGCAGAACATGGGTCAGGCTATCGTCGTCGAGAACCAGGCCGGCGCAGCAGGTCTGATAGGTGCCGGCAACGTGGCCAAGGCCGTACCTGACGGCTACACGATAGGGGGCTTCAACGACAGCATCATGACCATGCTGCCAAACCTGCAGGCCAAAATGCCCTGGGACATTCTCAAGGATTTCGAGCCTGTCTCGCTGGTGGCAACCGTGGAGTGGGGTCTGGTGGTGGGCGCTGACGCGCCGCAGCGCAGCGCGGCTGACCTGATTGCCAGCGCGCGGAAGGCTCCGGGGCAGCTCAATTACGGTTCAGGCGGCAACGGCAGCCCCCAGCACATTGCGATGGCACTGTTTGCTTCCCAGGCCGCTGTGTCCATGACCCATGTGCCCTACAAGGGCGCCACCCAGGCGGCTCTGGGTGTGGCGGGCAATGAGGTTCAGACCGCCTTCCAGGGAATTGCTACGGTCAATTCGCTGATACGCGCGGGAAAAGTTCGTTTGATCGGCGTGACCACCCCCCGTCGCCTGCCTCAATTTCCTGATGTGCCAACCGTGTCGGAATCAGGTTTGTCTGGATTTGAATTCAATTCGTGGTTTGCCTTGATGGCGCCCAGCGGTACACCCAAAGCCATCGTGCAGACGCTACAGGCGGAAGTGAGCAAGGCACTCGACGACCCGGAGGTGCGCGAAAAATTGATTGCACAGGGCTTAACCCCTCGTGGCACTTCGGCCGATGAACTGGCCAAGGCCACGCGTGCACAGCTGGCCCGTTATGGCGTCTTGATCAAGCAGGCAGGAATCACTGCAGAGTAAAACAACTATCGCTTTTTGGTTTTGACAACCGCCCGGCTGGTGCTTCGCTTGACGCCTTTGGTTTTTCCCGGGGGGGCGCTGGCGGCCCGGCTTTTCACTGGCAAAAACACCACCACCTGATGGCCGGGTTTGAATGCTGATGAGGTGTTCAAGCTGTTCCACTCCGCCACGCTAGCGAGTGTTAAGCCATAACGCTTGGCAACGCTGGCCACGGTGTCGCCGCGGCGGGCCTTGATGGTCGTGCGCCGCGTCACGATCTCTTGCGCCAGCGCGATCTGGGCGTTATCAGCGACTGGGCCGGCAATGTCGGTTGCGGTTTTGGCAGAACGCGGTACCAACAGCGTCGAACCGGCTTTGATCAGCATGCGAGGGGGAATATTGTTGACTGCACGCAGGTCAACTTCAGTCATACCGACGCGCTTGGCCGCTTCGCCAGGGGTCAATGTAGACGGCGCGGTCCAGGCGGTCCAGCTGGCGTACTGGCCCTGGCTGTAGGCTTCAAAATTTCTTTGAAAGACGGTTGCATTGTTCCAGGGAAGCAGGATGTGGGGGGTGCCAGAAGCGATGATGACAGGGCGGTGCGCCGACGGATTCAAGGCCTTGAAATCTTCGATCTTGACGTCTGCGAGTCTGGCTGCCAGCGCCACATCAATGTCCCGACTGAGTTGCACTTGCTGAAAATACGGGTGGTTTTCAATCAGGGGTAACTCGGTTCGGTAAGCCTGCGGGTTGGCCACAATGTTCTTCACGGCCTGCAATTTGGGCACGTACATCCGTGTTTCGGCGGGCATGTTGAGATCAAGGTAACCGGTGCCCAGGCCGGCCTTTTGATTGCGCGCAATCGCCCGACTGACGCTGCCTTCGCCCCAGTTGTAGGCAGCCAGCGCGAGGTGCCAGTCACCAAACATGCCATGCAGCTTTTGGAGGTAATCGAGCGCTGCGCGAGTCGATGCCAGCACGTCCCGGCGGTCATCTCGGAAGGCGTTTTGCTTCAAGGCAAAGTACTTGCCGGTAGCCGGCATGAATTGCCACATGCCCGCCGCTTTAGCGCTGGAAACGGCTTGTGGATTAAAAGCGCTTTCAATAAACGGAAGTAGCGCCAGCTCGGCCGGCATTTGGCGCCGCTCAAGCTCCTCGACGATGTGAAACAGATACTTGCTCGAGCGTTCGGTCATGCGCAACATGTAGTCGGGTCGGCTCGAGTACCACTGCTCCCGGTCGAGCACCAATTCGCTTTGCAGGTCCGGCATGGAGAAACCGCGGCGTATGCGATCCCATAATTCTCTGGGCGGCTCGGTGGAGGCAATGCGCAACCCGCCGACCTGGCCCGGCGTGATGCTCTGCAAGGGGCCGAATGGAATCAGCGACGGAACGGTTTTTCCGGCGGCAGACTCGCTGGTCAGTACCGGATCAGCCGGAACAAGCGGGCTGGTCGGTGCCACGGGTGCGCTGGCGCAGCCGACAAGCAGGGCGGCGAATAACAAGAGGGGCAGGAAAGACAGGTGCGACGTGAGTCGATCAAGTGGGGCGTGAGGCAGGCGTTTAGACGTCATGTAAATTGGTTTTTCCACTGCCGGATGGCGGCAAAGTCGGAGATGTCGTCGTGTGCCAAGGTATCAAAATACCTCGCGGCAGACTTGACCGGCTCTTGTCGGGTGCGCAAGAAGGGATTGATCAGCAGCTCGGTTCCTATGGAGGTTGGCAGGGTCGGCCGTCCGTCCTGTCGGGCTTGCACACATTGCGACTGGTAAGCAGCGAGGTCGGCGTTTTCAGGCTCGACTGCCATGGCAAAGCGCAAATTGCTAAGGGTGTACTCGTGGGTGCAGCACACGCAGGTCCGAGCCGGAAGCCCTGCCAGCTTGTCCAGCGACGCCAGCATCTGGGCCGGCGTGCCTTCAAACAGTCGCCCGCATCCGCCCGAAAACAGTGTATCGCCGCAGAACAGCAAGGGTTTGCCATTGACTTCGGGGCAGTAAAAAGCGATGTGACCGGCGGTGTGACCCGGTACGTCAAGCACTTCAAAGTTTAAGTCCAGGGCGCAGACGGCATCCCCCTCACGCAGCGGAATACTCGGAGCGGGAATGCGCTCACTGGCGGGGCCATACACTTTCGCACCAGTGGCATTGTGCAAGGTATCGACGCCACCGATGTGGTCCGCATGGTGGTGGGTGACTAGAATTGATTCCAGCAGCAGGGCCTGTTGCGCCAGCACGTGCAGCACCGGCGCCGCGTCGCCAGGGTCGACCACCAGTGCACGCTTGCCGTCATGCAGCAACCACAGGTAGTTGTCGACAAACGCAGGGATGGGAATTAAATGCAACATGCAATGGACTAGATGAACGCTTCGATTATAAGTTTGACGGACTGGCTTCAAACTCCACCTGGCACCTATATGCTGGAATGGGAACAAGCGCAATTTGACCAGGCCGTGAGCGATATTTTCGGTTATCACGCGTTGCAGCTTGGTCTGCCTGAACTGGACACTCTCAGAGGCAATCGCATGCCGCACCGCTGGCTGGCGCCGCAAGTGATGGCACCGCAAGTGATGACGCCTGTGCCTGCAGCTGGTGGCGAGATTGCAAGTACCGATGCGCGCCATTCCGGCCAGATTGATTCTCCGACCCGCCAGCCGGCACCGAGTTCCCGACTGCGTCCCGCTTTCATCACCGATTCAAGCGCCTTGCCTTTTGCTGCAAACAGTCTGGATCTGGTGGTACTGCCACATACGCTGGAGCTCAGCAACGACCCTCATGCCACCCTGCGCGAGGTGGAGCGGGTACTGGTTGCCGAAGGCCGCGTGGTCATTTGTGGCTTGAACCCGGCCAGCTTATGGGGCCTGCGCCAACGTCGGGGTCATGTGTTCCAGCGGCTGGGGTATGGCGATCTTTTCCTGCCGCAGTCAGGTGATTTCATTGGGTACTGGCGTCTACGTGACTGGCTGCGGCTGTTGAGCTTCGAGGTAGAGTCGGGAAGTTTTGGTTGCTATCGACCCGCATTGACCAGCCAGAAGTGGTTGTCCCGATTTGACTGGATGGACAAGGCGGGCAGCCGATGGTGGCCGATTTTCGGCGCAGTCTATTTTCTGGTCGCAGTCAAACGGGTGCGCGGCGTCAGGTTGCTCGAGCCTGCCTGGAAATCTCGCAAGGCGTTAGCGGCTGCGCCGGCCGCTGTGGCCAACAAAGAGCCTGCAAGCCGTCGCAGGCCCCGGCTCTGATGTCCTCTTCACCACTGTCCATGCCCAATCGACCAGAAACTGCCCCACTGCAACAGGTGACGATTTACACCGATGGTGCGTGCAAGGGTAACCCCGGACCGGGCGGCTGGGGCGCTATTTTGAGCATGGGGGAAACCGAGAAAGAACTGTTCGGAGGCGAGTTGGGCACCACCAACAACCGCATGGAAATGACAGCGGTGATTGAGGCATTGGCCGCACTTAAACGACCTTGTCAGGTGACCCTTTATCTTGACAGCGAGTATGTGCGCAAGGGCATTACCGAGTGGATTCACGGCTGGAAAGCACGTGGCTGGCGGACCGCTGCCAAGGCGCCCGTCAAAAATGTGGACTTGTGGCAAATGCTCGATGCACTGGTGGTCTCCGGCGGTCACCAGATTGAATGGCGCTGGGTCAAAGGTCATGCCGGAGACCCGGGTAACGAGCGCGCAGACCAGTTGGCAAATCAGGGCGTGGAGCGGGCATTAGGCAGACGCTGATACCAAAATATCAATTTCCGTTCGGGTTGGCATTTTGGGTAAAGCATGGGTAAAGCTGCTGTGCGTCCATTTCTGACGAGTCCCCAATGCCGCAATTTTCAGCGTGGGCTGCTACATTGACGATTTGGTCATTCTTTAGAACCCGTTGATTCATGGCATCCAGAACAATTTATGCAGCCGTTGCTGTGATCGGCATTGCAGCGGCATCAGGCGCTGCATGGTGGATGCAGCAGCCTCGCACCGCTTCAGCCAACGCTGGCGCAAACCCTGACAGCGCCCGGACGTCCGGCACGGCCGGTCAGGCCGCGCCTGCTGCGAGCGGTTCGCAGTCTGGCAAGCCGCCTTCTGTGGAGGTGGCACGCGTCGAGGTGACCCGGCTAACAGACGATACCCAGGCTGTCGGCAGCCTGCGCTCGCGTCGTGGCGTGGTGCTGCGCCCGGAAGTCAGTGGGCGCATCACTCAGCTCAATTTTTCGGACGGTCAGCGGGTGCGCAAGGGACAGGTCCTGGTACAGCTCGATGACCAGTTGCCGCGCGCGCAAATTCAGCAGAGCCAGGCCGAGTTGTCGATTGCACTGGCCAACCAGAAGCGCAACCAGGAACTGGTTGCCCAAAACTTCATCAGCCAGCGCTCGCTCGATGAAAGCGCCGCCAACCTGCAGGTCGCGCGTGCCAAATTGTCTTTGTCGCAAGCGACCGCGGCGCGTCTGAAAATACTTGCGCCGTTTGACGGCATTGTGGGGATTCGTCAGGTCAATGTCGGCGACTACCTCAAAGACGGCGCGGACATTGTCAACGTCGAAGACATTGATGCGATCTTTGTGGATTTCAGGTTACCCGAGCGGTTTCAAAGCAAGCTCAAACGCGGGCAAACGGCCTTCCTGGATGTCGATGCGCTTCCCGGTCGCAAGTACACGGCTCGGGTGGAAGCGATTGATCCTTTGATCGATGCCAACGGACGCTCGGTTGGGGTAAGAGGCTGCATCGACAACCGCCAGTTGCAATTGAGGCCCGGCATGTTTGCCCGTGTCAATGCGGTGTTTGGCGTGCGTGAGGACGCTCGGGTCATTCCTGAGGAGGCGATCGTTCCGCAGGGCGGCCGCCAGTTTGTCATCAAGCTGTTGGCCGGCCCGGACCAGCAGACCCGGATTACCCAGCGGGTCGAGGTCAAAGTCGGTCTGCGCCGCCCCGGCAAGGTTGAAATTCTGGAAGGCTTGGAGCTTGGCGATACGGTAGTCACCACCGGTCAACAGCGTGTTCAGCGGGATGGCACCACGGTGACCATCGTTGACCTGAGCAGTGCGAAGCCCGCTCGATCGGGGTCCGAGGCTCAAGCCACCGCCCCCTCCGCTTCACCCGCCACTGCGCCGGCCGGTTCTGTCGTGAACCCGTCCGGCGACGTCCGGGCCAAGGCACCGGCGGCAGTGGCTGGCCCCAATCCTTGCGGTGACAAGCTTGCAGACGGCCGTGTTAGCGCTGAGCCAGCCGTACCCATCCGGTCGAACCGCGCTCCCGCTGGTCCGGGTCCAGCCAAGCCAGACCCTGCTTGAGCCATGCGCCAGGTTTAGTCACCTCTGGAAATAAGTCTGCGTCATGCAACTCGCTGAAGTATCCATCCGCCGCCCGGTGTTCGCGACGGTGCTGTCGCTGTTGATTTTGTTGATCGGTGCCGTGAGCTTTAACCGGCTCAACGTGCGCGAATATCCCAAAATTGACGAGCCGGTGGTGACCGTCAGCGTGCGGTACGCGGGTGCATCGGCTGAGGTCATCGAGTCACAGGTCACCAAACCGCTGGAAGACTCGATCGCGGGGATTGACGGGGTGGATGTCATCACGTCCATCAGCCGTGCCGACCAGGGACAAATCAGCGTGCGTTTCCGTCTGGAAAAAGATGCTGACTCTGCTGCTGCCGAAGTGCGTGACCGGACCTCGCGCGTTCGCAACCGTTTGCCCCAGGCCATTGATGAGCCCGTCATTGCCAAGGTGGAAGCAGATGCCTTTCCGGTGATTCAGATCGGCTTTTCAAGCGAGACGCTGACGGCGCTTCAAATCAATGACCTGGTTAACCGCATCGTCAAGCCGCGAATCCAGACCGTCACCGGCGTCGCCGATGTCCGTATTTTTGGTGAGCGCAAATACGCGATGCGCGTCTGGCTCGATACCGACAAGCTCGCAGCCTACCGCCTCACTACACAGGATGTCGAAGACGCGATCCGTCGCAGCAACCTTGAACTGCCGGCTGGTCGAATTGAGTCCGAGCAGCGCGAATTCAGCGTGACCTCCCAAACTGATCTGGTGCGGCCGTCGCAGTTCGGTGAAATTGTGATCAAGACCGTTAACGGGTTTTCAATCAAGGTTCGTGATGTGGCCCGGGTGCAGGAGGCTGCAGCCGACGAACGCACCGTAGTACGGCTAAACGGCCGGTCAGTCGTCGCGGTGGGCGTGATCCGGCAGGCCACTGCCAATCCCCTGGATCTTTCGCGGGGTGTGCGCGAGATCATTCCCAAGCTGAGGGCGGATTTGCCGCCAGACATGCTGATCAGTGTGGCCAATGACAACTCGGTTTTCATTGACCGTTCGGTCCGCAATGTCTACCGGACTATTGTTGAAGCGGTGCTGTTGGTCGCACTGGTGATTTTTGTGTTTTTGCGCACCTTGCGCGCATCCTTGATCCCCATCGTGACCATTCCGGTCAGTCTGATTGGCACCTTCGCCCTGATGGCGCTGGCTGGTTTCACCATCAATACCCTGACGCTGCTCGCGCTGGTACTGGCAATTGGTCTGGTGGTGGATGACGCCATCGTGATGCTGGAAAACATTTATCGGCATATCGAAGAAGGCATGGATCCTTTTTCAGCAGGGGTCAAAGGCGCGCGTGAAATCGGTTTTGCCGTGATCACCATGACCGCGACATTGGTGGCGGTTTATGCGCCGCTGGCGTTCACGCCCGGTCGGACCGGACGGCTGTTTGTGGAGTTCGCGCTGGCGCTTGCCGGGGCTGTTGTGGTGTCGGGCTTTGTGGCGCTGACCCTGACGCCCATGATGTGCACCCAATTGCTCAAGCACAACCCCAAGCCCAACTGGTTTGACCGGACCATGGAGCGCGTGTTGACGACTGTGTCTGAGCGCTATGGCGCAACACTTCGATGGATCGTCACCACGCGTTATGTGGTCCCTGCAGGCCAGTTCGGCATGGCCCGTCGGATCAGGAGCTGGGTGATGCAGGCACGCTGGCTGGTGGTGGGCGTGATGCTGCTTTGTGGAGTGGAGATAGCGCTTGTTTTCCCCGGCATGAAGCAGGAGCTGTCGCCGATTGA
>JANOLL010000217.1:0-3062 GCA_031419775.1 Polaromonas sp.
CCGCCGTGCATGTCGCGCGCCATGCGGGCGATGTCGAGCGACTTGCCGCAACTGTTGCGCTTGATCAGCGAAATCATTTCGGGCACGTCCTTGCCTTCGTCCATCAGTCGGCCCACACGCAAGCATCCCTGTAGACCGAGCGCGATTTCCGTTTGCATGTCGGCGAGCTTTTTCTGAATCAGCTGGTTTTGCGCCAGGGGGCGGCCAAACTGGGTCCTGTCCATCGTGTACTGGCGGGCGCGAAACCAGCAGTCTTCCGCCGCACCCAGTGCGCCCCAGGCAATACCGTAGCGCGCCTTGTTGAGGCAGCCAAAGGGTCCTTTGAGGCCGCTGACGTTGGGCAGCAGGTTTTCGTCCGGCACAAACACGTCGTCCATGACGATTTCACCGGTGATGGACGCGCGCAGGCTCATCTTGCCTTCAATTTTGGGCGCCGTTAGACCCTTCATGCCTTTTTCAAGAATGAAGCCGCGAATGCTTTCCTGGCCCCCAACCTTGCCGTCGGGGTCTTCCAGTTTGGCCCAGACCACAAACACGTCTGCAATCGGTGCGTTGGTAATCCACATCTTGGCCCCCTTCATGATGAAGCCGCTGATGCCGTCACGTGTCACAGGTTTGGCGCGGGTGATCATGCTGGCCGGATCCGACCCATGGTTGGGTTCGGTCAGCCCAAAGCAGCCCACCCATTCACCGGTAGCGAGTTTGGGCAGATATTTCTGGCGCTGCGCCTCGTTGCCGTAGGCGTTGATCGGGTGCATCACCAGCGAGGACTGCACGCTGATGGCGCTGCGATAACCGCTGTCGACGCGCTCGACTTCACGGGCAATCAGGCCGTAGGCGACGTAGCTCAGGCCGGCGCAACCATAGCCTTCTATGGTCGAACCCAGAAAACCCATGGCACCGGCTTCGTTCATGATCTCGCGGTCAAATTTTTCATGTCGGGCCGCCATCAGCACACGCGACTGCAATTTGTCCTGGCAAAAGCTGTGTGCCGCGTCGACGATGGCGCGTTCGTCATCGGTGAGCTGCTCGCTCAAAAGGAACGGGTCTTCCCATACAAATCTGGCTTTGACATTGGTTTTCATGCGTTTTCCTTGCAAAACAGGCTTACTGCGGGGTTATTGGCATGGTAGAACAATCTGCAGCGCGCGTCAGTCTAATTAAACTCGAATTGAAATACGGAAGGGTCTGCACCATGGCATCAGGCACACAAACCATCACGCTTGGGGGCGGGTGTTTCTGGTGCACCGAAGCGGTTTACGTGAAAGTGCGCGGCGTCACCGATGTTGAATCGGGTTACTGCAACGGCCAGATCAGCCGCCCCAGCTATGAAGACGTTTGCAGTGGCCGCACTGGTTGCAATGAAGTCGTCAAACTGATCTATGACCCGGCAGCGATTAGTCTTCAGGAAATTCTGGAGATCTTTTTTGTGATTCACGACCCGACCAGTCTGAATCGGCAGGGCAACGATGCCGGAACGCAGTACCGCAGTGGGATCTACTACGCTACGGCTGAGGAGAAGGAGCTTATTGATGACTTTATTCGCGGGGCTAGCCAGAAAAAGTTGTTTGGTAAATCCATCGTGACCGAAGTGCTACCGCTTGCCAACTATTGGCCGGCTGAGGCCTATCACCAGGATTATTTTGAGAACCATCCCCACGAGGGCTACTGCGCTTTTGTGGTAGGGCCCAAGGTAGAAAAGTTTCGCAAGACCTTTTCAGACCGGGTCAAGGCCTGAACCGGAGTTCAGTAGCCCAAAATCACAGGGACTGATTCAGGGGACTTTCCGGGTCGCCTCGACCTGGTATTCAAAATAGCGCTGGAAACTGAACGCCAGACTGGACATCAATGCGATCGCCCCAAAAAGCAGGGCAAAAACGACCGCACTGATGGTGAGCCAGCGGGTGTCACCGCACACCGCTTCAGGTGCTGAGGGGTTGTGCTGTGCGTTCCATTTCTCGGCGGACGTCAGGCCATAGTAAATCGCCGTCACGGCGGTTCCGGCGAGCGTGAATCCCAACAACGGAACCAGCAGCCAAGCCAGTTGATCGTCGTGACCGTACTGCCTGACACGCGCGATGCCCCACCAACCGATTGCAGCCATCACGGGGTGCAACCATGCCCACCCATCCATCCGGCCGTACAAGTAAAAGCGATGCAGACCTAACTGGCCACCGATGAAGGCAAGCCAGACGGCGACAGTTTTGTTTTTAGGTGAAGAGTCAAGCATGACCAGATTATCGGATGCGTGGGTCGAGCCCACATCACGGCCCAGGAGGAAGGGAATCGCCGCTTCCCAGGCTCCTTTGCATGATGACGATGTCGCGCCAGGCACCAAATTTCCAGCCGCAGGCAGCGATAGTGCCAACCTGTCGGAATCCAACCGCCTCATGAACGCCGATTGATCCTAGATTGTCGGAGTCCCCAATGATGGCCATCACTTTGCGTATCCCGACCTCTTCACAGCATGCCAACAGTTCGGCCAGAAGTGCGCGGCCCTGGCCGAGTCGCTGCTGGTCTGGCGCGAGATAAATCGAGTCTTCGACCGAGTACCGGTAAGCCGGTCGGGGCTTGAACCAGTTACCGTAGGCAAAACCCGTGAGCCGGCCTGCGTGCTCCATTACAAGATAAGGCAGTCCCTTGGCCAGCACATCTGCCCGGCGCGCCGTCATCTCCTCTTCGCTGGGGGCCTGCGTTTCGAACGTACCGGTACTGTTTAAGACGTGGTGGGCGTAGAGGGCGGTGATGGCGGGCAGGTCGTCGCTGCGGCTTGGGCGTATCAAGGGCATGTGTTCGGCAATTCGGTGGTGGTGGTCTGGCAACGCCGACGTCTGGTTCGATCTGAAAAAGGAGCTAAGGCTGTTGCCCCAGCATCGCAGGCTATAATCGCAGGCTTTGCAGCATTTCGCTGGCCGGGTGGCCATGTCGTGTGTCTCAATCGCTGCAGGAAACATTGGGGTGCGCAGTTTGACTGCTTTACCCCGCCACCCAAGGATAAATCATGGTCGTCATCCGACTTGCACGCGGCGGTTCCAAGCACCGTCCATTTTTCAACATCGTCG
>JANOLL010000218.1:0-1737 GCA_031419775.1 Polaromonas sp.
CGGGCAATGACCACCCAACCTGCAGCCCGATGGGCCTGTTTCCGGCTGCTGACGGATTGTTGAACATCGGCGTTTCCGGCGAGGGAACCTGGAAGAAGTTTTGCGAGGTATTGGGCAAGCCAGAGTGGCTGGATAGGGAGATGTTCCGGACGGAAAAGATCAGGGTGAAAAACCGCGAACAGCTGACGCTGCAGATCTCGGAGGTTTTCAAAACACAGACCGTGGATCACTGGGTGAGCTTGCTAAACCAGGCTGGGGTGCCCGCCGGACCGGTCTACTCTGTTCCCGAAGTGTTTGAAGACCCGCAAGTCCAGCATCTGCGTGCGGCACAGAAAATTCAAACCCCGCAGGGGCCGACGGTCCATCTGGTCACGCAGCCGGTCACGCTGGAGCGTACACCCGCCACGATCACATCCTCGGCACCAGGCTGGGGTGAGCACACCAATGAGATGTTGAGCGAGGCCGGCTACGCCGACGCGGAGATTGCGCGACTTCGGGCCAACGGCGTGGTGTAAGGCTCATCAGCAAATGCCGGACAATGCGGCCTCACGCCCCTTCTACAGACTGAATAAAGAGATGTGTCCATGAAATGCGCATTGGTTGGATCCCGTTTTTTCGCTGCTTCGGTTTTCGAGGCGCTCAGAAAAGAAGAGGGGATTGAGTTCACAAGCATCGTCGCCCCCGCTGCAGACGACAGGCTGGCGCTGGCCGGCAAGGCCGCCGGTATTCCCGTGCACGTGTTGGAAAATCCCAGGATGGTTCCGGGCCACGCCATTGCTGAGGGCACTGACCTGATCCTCGCCGCGCACACGCACGCGCGGGTCACCGACGAGGCCCTTGCGCGATCGCGTCTGGGCGGCATCGGCTATCACCCCTCACTGTTACCGCGGCACAGGGGAATCGCTGCCGTGGAATGGACAATTCTGGAAGGCGATGCGATCGCCGGTGGATCGATCTACCACCTGGCCGACGGATGGGACGCCGGCGCGGTTGCCGTCCAAGACTGGTGTTTTGTCACCAAGGGCGAAACCGCGCGCGAATTGTGGGAGCGGGCCTTGGCGCCCATGGGCCTGGCCCTGCTGAGCAAGGTCGTTCATCACGCCCGCTTGCATGGTCACGTCCCCGCCTTCCCGCAGGACCCCCGCTTCGCGACCAAGGCTCCGATGATTCGTCGGTCGGTTGTGCTGACTGAAGAAATCTCACCCACCACCACATCGCTCGTCGTCTCTATCGTCGGTGCTGACCGTCACGGTATCGTCAGCTCACTGGCTGAACGGGCCGAGCGCTTTGGCGCCAACTGGGCTGCCAGCCGCATGACCAAACTGGCCAGCGAGTTTGCCGGCATGGTTCACTTTGAGGTGCCGCGCGAAAACGCAGACGCGCTGGCAACTGCACTGCGCGGCCTGCAATCGAACGGCCTACAGGTGGTTGTTGCGATCAGTGACGATGCCAATCTGCCCAGTTCATTGCGCAGCGTCGAGCTCAAGCTCGTGGGGTCGGATCGGGTCGGAATCGTCAGCAGCCTGACCAAAATCCTGGCAGAGCGCGCGATCAGCATCGAGAACATGCACACCGAGATTATTCACAGCGGGGTATCGGGCAAAACCTTCAAGATCGATGCGCACCTGCTGGTCCCAGCAGCCTTGTCTGTCGATACCCTGCGAGTCGAACTCGGGACGCGGGCCAGCGAGAATGGTTGATATTGCTTTAGGGGAGCGTCAGATTCCAGACCCGACG
>JANOLL010000219.1:0-1586 GCA_031419775.1 Polaromonas sp.
AGGGTGAGCAGGCCCAGACCGACGCCTTTGTTGCGCAGCAGTTGGCAAGCAGCGAAGGCCCCATCATTGCCGCAAGTGACTACGTTCGCGCCGTGCCCGAGAGCATTCG
Source organism: Polaromonas sp. (assembly GCA_031419775.1). Lineage (GTDB taxonomy): Bacteria > Pseudomonadota > Gammaproteobacteria > Burkholderiales > Burkholderiaceae_C > Polaromonas. The sequence continues at coordinate 110 of JANOLL010000219.1, forward strand.
TGCCTTCGTACCCAAGGGCCGTTCCTACCTGACTCTCGGTACCGATGGTTTTGGCCGCAGCGACACGCGCGCCGCACTGCGTGAATACTTTGGCGTCGATGCGCAAAGCATTGTCAATGCCGCGCTGCATCAATTGAAGACGTCATAAAAAAAGCCCGTGTGCTGCGTTGGCGGCATACGGGCTTTGCTGAATGATGCTGACTCACGCTTCAGCGTCAGTCAGGTCAGGCGATCTGAAAAATCACTTCGGCAAGAGAACCTTGTCGACCACGTGAATCACGCCGTTGGACTGGTAGACGTCGGCAATGGCCACGGTCGCCGAGCTACCTTTTTCATCGGTCACCATCACTTTTCCGCCTGCCGCTTTGGCGGTCAGGGTGCCGCCCGCTACAGTCTTCAGCGTCGCGGTACCCTTGCCGTCTGCAATCGCTTTGGTCAGCGCTGCTGCGTCAACCTTACCCGCCACGACGTGATAAGTCAGCACGCCCGTCAGGGCATTTTTGTTCTCGGGTTTGAGCAGCGTGTCTACCGTGCCAGCTGGCAGCGCAGCAAAGGCGGCGTTGGTCGGTGCGAACACCGTGAAAGGCCCGGGACCTTTCAAAGTTTCAACCAGACCGGCAGCCTTCACGGCGGCGACCAGAGTGGTGTGGTCCTTGGAGTTGACGGCGTTGTCGATGATGTCTTTGGAAGCCAGCATGGGTGCACCGCCGACCATGACCTGGGCAAATGACGAAGCCGTGCCCAGACCGAGCATGACGGCGAGACCGATGGATGCGAGTTTGCGTTGGGTTTGCATGTAAACAACCTTCAATAAAAATAGAGCATTGCCGGGATCAAGATGGATCAGTGCGGCTGTCAGGAATACGACCCCGGCCATCGCCCGGATTCACGGCTGTGCGATAGCCCCGGCTAGTCTCACGGTTATTTCCCAAGTCCGACTTGGCTCACTTAGCTGACTTAGCTGGTAGCCGGAGCGGTGAGCAAGGCGCGAATGGCCCTCGGATAAATAAGATGCTCCTGCGTCAGCACGCGCGCTGCCAGTGAGGAGGCGGTATCACCCGGCAAAACCGGCACGACTGCCTGCGCCAGGATGGGCCCGTGGTCGAGTTCAGCCGTGGCCTGATGCACGGTAGCCCCGGCAAATTTGCAGCCCGCGTCGATGGCTCGTTGGTGGGTCTGAAGACCTGTGAAGGCGGGCAGCAGCGAGGGATGGATGTTGACCATGCGCCCCGCGTAATGGGCAACAAAGGCCGGCGTCAGAATGCGCATGAAGCCCGCCATCACCACCAGCGCCGGACCATGACGGTCAATCGCAGTTTGCAGGGCGGCATCGAAAGACTCGCGGCTGGCATGCCGGGTGTGATCGACCGTGGCGCACGGAATTCCGAACCCGGCAGCCGCAGCCAGTCCCTGCGCATCAGGCCGGTTACTGATCACACAAGCCAGGTGAATATTGAAATGACCAAGCCAGTTTTCT
>JANOLL010000220.1:0-5347 GCA_031419775.1 Polaromonas sp.
CTGGCCAGCGGCGGCACGGTGGCCTACACCTTCAGCTTCGTGATCGGCGGCGGCGCCAGCGTGACCACCACCGGCCAGGTCACCACCACCACCAGTGACCCGAACCTGGCAAACAACACCGCTAGAAGCCTAACTCTACAAGTGGCTCAAGCCGATGCGGCAACTCTTGTAAGCGTTCCATCCTTCGTTTCTGCGAGCGCGGTGGTGTCGGGAACGATAAGTTTCAGCAATCTGGGTGGCTCTTCAGCAATGGGCGTTGGAGGAACGGTTACGTTCTCAGCAGGTACCCAGCTTCGAGAGTTCCCGGTGGGCGCCTACACCACCACGATAGCTGGCCTTCCTGCTCTCGTATTCCCAAGCACCATGCCGGGTTTGGGAACCGTGAACCCGAGCACCACCACGACCTTCACATTTACGTTCCGCACACCCGGGCTGACGGGCACTTATTCCGTCACCAGTACGGTCGCCTCGACGACGCCAGACTTAAATACCTCAAACAATGTGTCGGTCGCGCAAATGGCGCTGGCCACCGTTCCAAATAATGCAGCCCTGACCGGAATGGTCTTTCAGGATCTCCGTAAAAACAGGATGTTTGATCCTGGCCTTGACCTGCCTATCGCCAATTTCCGCGTAGAGGTCATTCGAGTGACTGGTACGTCCACCACGGTATTCGGATCTGGAACCACCGGCGCGGATGGCAGATACACGATATCTGACTTAACTCCTGGCACCGGCTATAGCGTCCGCTTTTTTGACGGATCGGGAAATGTGATTTTCGGCACGCCGTTTAACCAGCAGATGATGACTTTGCTTGGCAATCCATCGACCGGTACAAACTCATTGACTAGTGCCATTACCCCTGGTGCTTCAACGCCGCTAGCGACGCTCATTGACAACGTGACGCTCTATGCCGGCGACAACGTGCAGCAGCAAAACCTCCCGCTGGACCCAAGTGGGGTCATTTATGACTCCGTAACCCGCAAGCCACTGGCGGGCGCTACCGTAAGGCTGGTCTATGAAGGGGGCGGCTCATTCAATCCATCGACTCAGACTCTGTCTGGAACAGACTCTGTCGTGACGGGAATAAACGGCCTATATCAGTTTTTCTTCATCAACAATCCGCCCGCGGGAATTTACCGGCTGGACGTCACTCCGCCTGGTGGATATCTACCACCACAGGCGGTGCAGGGCGGCGTCGCACCGGCCCAAGGTGTGCTGAATGCTGCACCTGGAATCACTTTGGTACAACCGCAAGCCACTGCACCGGCAGTCGGGGTCAACGGGGCAACCCCGGTGGTTGGCCTGGTTGGTGGGTTGGGTACCCAATATTTCTTACGTCTCCAGTTCAATTTCCCAGGCTTTTTTGAGGTAATCAATAACAACATTCCGGTTGACCCGGTGAGTGAGGGCGCATTGCTTGTGAGCAAGACGGGCAATAAGACCGTGGCAGAGTTGGGCGACTCTGTTCAGTACACGATTCGTATACGTAACACGACTGCGGTGCCGATCGGCGGGATCACGCTCAATGATCTGTTGCCAGCTGGCTTTCGCTACATCCTGGGTACGGCGCGCTTGGGTGGCCTGGCCATTCCTAATCCGGCCGGTGGCGTTGGCAGGGAACTCACATTTGATGTGGGGTCCATTGCGCCACAAGCCACAGCTGAACTGACCTACTTTGTCAGATTGGGCGTTGGTTCTCAGCAAGGTGACGGCATCAACCGGGCTACCGTCATCATGCCTGTGCGCTCAAACACAGCACTATTTAAAGTTAATGTGCAGGGTGGAGTGTTCAGCAATGATGGCTGTATCACCGGCAAAGTTTATGTAGATTGCGATGGCAATGCTATGCAAAACAATGTGGGTGCGAGCCGCGAATTGGGTATACCCGGTGTGCGGCTGGTGATGGTCGATGGCACTTTTATCATCACTGATTCCGAAGGTAAATACAGTTTGTGCGGCGTCAAGTCTCAGACCCACGTGATCAAGGTTGACCGCACAACGCTACCGAAGGGCTCGCGCCTGGTGCCATCGAGCAACCGCAATGCCGGTGTGGGCGACAGTATCTTTGTCGACCTTAAGAGCGGAGAGTTGGCCCGTGCCGACTTTATTGAAGGGTCCTGCAGCCCCGAGGTCCTCGATCAGGTGAAGGCTCGCCGTGTACAGGGCGGTGTCACGGGACCTGAAGTAGATAAAGCCGTGCCTCTGAAAATCGAGAATCGACCAGGCCAATTACCGCAGCAAGTATTGCCATTGACTGGTCAGCCTGCTGTGACCCCCGCAAATTTAGGGGGTGTGCGATGAAGCCCATGCATGCAACGTGCTTTTCAGACCGGGTGATGTGGAGCAGAACGCCGATTGCGCTGGCCGTGATGCTCGCCCATGGAATAGTGATGGCGCAACCAGCGCTGAACACTACCAGTGCCGATGTGCCTGAGGCTAAGAGCCTGTTTGAGACCGGTGGCCAGCAGGGCATAGGGCCTCGTCCGTTCTCATCATTTTTAGAACGTTTGTCTTCACCAGTCAGCAAAATCAATCTGAAGATAGATGGCGAAAATCTACCTGCAGATGGCGTCAGTGCGACGAATATTGGTCTAAACCTTTTCGACCGGGATGGGAAGCTGATTGCCGCTGACATCGAGGTGACCATCGAGGTTGATGGGGGCGCACGCCTATTGATGCCAAGTCGGCCGAATGCAGAGTTGATGGGCGACCGCGGCGATATTGACCGCATCACTCCGGGCGTTCAACAAATAGTGAAAGGCGGTGTGCTTCAATTCAAACTGATTGCACCCTTCAAGCCCGACCCGGTCACGCTCAAAGTTTCGGTGCGGGGTGTCGTTGAAAAAGTGGTGATTCGTTACATCCCTGAATTGAGAGACCTGATTGCGGTGGGCCTGATCGAAGGCCGCCTGAGATCCGACAAATTTGATCCGCGTCAGATCACACCGGTTCGCGAAAATGACGGTTTCGACAACGAGTTGAAGGGCTTCACAAAAGACTTCAACGGGGGCAAAACCAAATTGGGCGCCCGCGCGGCGATGTACCTCAAGGGAAAGGTGAAGGGCGACTACCTTTTGACGCTGGCTTACGATTCAGACAAAGAGACGCGACCACAACTCTTTCAGGATATCGATCCCAATGCGTTTTATCCGGTGTATGGTGATTCGAGCATACGGGGTGTGGATGCACAAAGCTCCGGCAAGCTTTACGTTCGCATTGATGACAAGCGCAACTTTTTACTGTTGGGTGACTTCACCACAACTGACTCCAATCCTGCTCGGACACTCAGCCAATACAGCCGATCGCTGCCGGGCGTAATGGGGCGTTACGAAGAGGGCAATGTCACTGCAAACGCATTTGCCGCCCAACAGAGCCTGCGGCAAGTCACTGATGAGTTCCCTGCGCGAGGTGTCTCGGGACCTTATTCCGTATCCAATCCAAACGGGGTCACCGGCTCCGAAAAGATCGAGATCCTGACACGCGACCGATTTAGGCCGACCAACATCATCAAAGTGACCCCTTTGAGCCGAAATCTTGATTACGAGTTCGAGCCTTTTTCGGGGAAGATACTTTTTCGCTCGCCCGTCCCCAGTTTTGATGACCAGCTCAACCCGGTTTCCATCCGCGTCACATATGAAGTCGACCAGGGCGGCGATAAATACTTTGTCTATGGTGGCGACGTTCGGCTCAAGGCGAGCGAGGCCCTAACCATTGGCTTGGCCGCAGCCCGCGACGAGAATCCGGCAGCCCCTTATGAGGTAGTTGGTGCAAATCTGACGCTCAAGCTCAGTAAAAATACGGAGTTGATAGCTGAAGTCGCGCGCACGAGCAGTGTGGTCAATAACAATGTCAGCGGATTCAACACCAACGTCAGCTCCAATTTCGCCGGAAAGTCTGGCGAAGTTCAAGGTAATGCAGCCCGTGTCGAAATTCGCCACGCTGATGAGGACCTGCGCTACAAGGCCTACGCCTTGCGCTCCAGCGCTGACTTCAATAACCCGTCGTCTGGCGTGACGGGAGGCAAGTCCGAACTGGGCGCGTCGGGCGCTTACCGAATCAATGAGCAATTAGGCGTGACCGGTGAGCTTCTACGGTCCAAGGACAGCATCAGTGGCAGTCTCAACCAGCAAGGCTCTCTGGGTGTCGATCTGAAAGTTTCCGATCGACTGACGATTGGCGGCGGCGTGCGCCGGGTTCAGCAAAACAGCATCAGTTTGACGCAGTCGACTGCCAGCAACTGCACCAACAATATGGCTGGAACCAGCACTGTGCCCGGTGCCATTGCTGGCTACAACACCGGCTTCGGTATCAGTCAGGTTGGTAACCAGTCAATTGATCCGGGTACCGGACTTCCTGTCCTGTGCAATGTTGGCATCAACGCTGATCCCGTGGCGCCCAGCGCTTTGGAACGGACTTCTCTATTTGGTCGGGCGACCTACAAAGTCACTGACTCGCTCACACTTGACGGCGAGATACAGAACGTCTCAGGTACGGATCCGGCTAACCTGTACAGGCTTGGGGCGCGCTGGGCCGCCACGGACCGACTGAACCTTTCAGCTGAGACCCAGCGAGAGTTTGGTGGTGGTGGCGCTGCGCTTTATCGAATGGGCGCTGATTGGCGAGTAGCAGACAAAACCCGGCTTTACAGTCGCTATGAGCGCAGTAACCAGTACAGCGGCGCTTATGGACTGGGCGCGGGCCCGGTCAGTGATGCTTTCTCTGTCGGCATTGACACCCAGTACATGGAAGACGGGTCGCTCTACAGTGAATACCGGCTACGCGATTCGGCGGCTGGAAAAGACATTCAACGAGCTTTGGGTTTGCGCAATGGTTGGCGCGTCGCAGAAGGTATCCGCTTAACGACGAATGTTGAGCGACTGAACAGCACTTCCGGAAATGCGACCTCGGCAGCGGTCGGACTGGAATACACTGCCAGCCCGCTCTGGAAAGCGTCTGGCCGAGTGGAATGGCGTGAAGATACCAATAACACCAACTGGCTCGTCACCGCTGGTGTGGCCCGCAAGCTTGACCGCGACTGGACCCTGCTGGCGCGTGAATACGCCAGCATCGTGAAGCCTCGCAACGCTCTTGGATCTGATAGGTTGCAAAGCCGTTTTCAGGTCGGTTTTGCTTACAGACCGGTCGACAACAACCAGTTTGATGCGCTGGGCCTTTACGAGCGCAAGACAGACCGTGACTCAACACCTGGCGCGCAGCTCAACTCCACCGCGGATGTGATCAGCTTCCGTGGCAATTACCACCCCAGCAGGGCATGGTGGTTGTCAGGTCGATATGCCTATAAAAACGTCAACGAGCTGCTGTTGGGCACCGTAAGTGACAGCTACAA
>JANOLL010000221.1:0-3442 GCA_031419775.1 Polaromonas sp.
CAGGACAAAAGCGAGTCCGCCACGGCTGCGCATCTACGGCGCGGCGCTGGCCTCTGGCAGATGAAAGGTCAGGTTGCCCCACAGGCTGTCCCAGTCGACATCCTTGATGCCGGTAACGGCCACCATGTGCACCACGCTGAGCATCCAGGCGCCGGTGTATGGCAGGTTGAAAGTGGCTTTGCCCTCGCTTGTGGTGACTGCGCGAAGGATCAGGGTCTGGCCAGCTTGTTTGTGCCAGGCCTTGAGAAGTGCCGCGGCAAGTGGCTTGTCGTCAAACCAGACTTGCAGCGCAAGGCTATCGCGCGGCCGCAACGCCAGCGGGTCAGCCATCGGCACAATTTCCAGACGCTGACCGGTACGCGTGGAATAGGTCTGGTCGGCCCCGGCTGGCGCATTGGCACCCGGCGCGTTCGATACCCGTAAAAGCGCTTTGACGTTACGCCGGTAGCGCTCGCGCCCAGGTTTGTCTGCCGTCCCGTTGGCTTCACGTTGGGTTTTGATGAAGTCCAGGCCCTCGTCATGCAGGTAGGCATGAAACCGGTCAGCCGACAGCGCAATCTGATTCGGCTGGCTGTCGTAGGCAATCAGATAGGTACCCGGACTGGGTAAGGCCAGGTCCAGCGTGGGCAGCACGCCACGCGGCGGTAAAAGCCTGCGCAAATCCTGTCGTCCGGCAACCGTGTATTGCCTGAACGCAAGGGTTTGAGGCGCAGAAAATCCAAGCGATTCGCCTTCAAAAAACTCACCGACGGCCAAGCCCAGGCGAGCCGTATCACCCGCGCGCAAGGGCGTGCTAGGTGAGGTCATCCAGAATTCATGCGCCGTTACCGGCGACGTGGCAAGGACCCATGTGGCCAGCAATAGGGTAAGGCGAATTTTCATAGAACGGAGTTTGGACGAAGTTTGCCGAATAAAACAGGTGCAGCCATAAAACGAGGTGCACCACCAGCTTGGGTACGCCGGGGCGTGTCACACGGATGCACAGAATCCAGCAGCCGCTACCGGATCAGGACCGGCCAACTGTCAGCTGCGCCAGCGCGGCGCGGCCCAATAGACCATATGGATTGGCGAGGGTTTCGATGATCTCGAAATGGTTGTACTCTTGCGCCATCAACAGCGTCACTGTTTTGCCGGCGGCCTGCGCAGCCGCAACAAATTCCCGGGCCTGGCGCTGGAACTCCGGACTTTCCAGCGTGCCGCAGGCGACCGTCAGGGGCGCATGCAGATGCTGCAGATGGCGCTGGGGGCTAAGAGCCTGCTCCATCTCGTCAGTGAAGGTCACGTAAGCGCTGCGTGCCGAAAGCCGAACCGGTTTGAGGTCAAATATCCCGCTGCAGCACAGGCCGCTTTTGATGATGTCTGATGGCAGATCCCATGTGCCCGACCAGTCAGTGGTCAGCACCACACCGGCCAGGTGAGCGCCGGAAGAGTGACCGAAGACATGAATGCGCTCAGCGTCGCCGCCAAACTCAGCCGCGTGACGATACACCCATGCCACCGCTCTGCGCACCTGATCTGCCAGCGGCATCAGGCTACCGCCTGCATCCAGTACCGAGCTGAAGTCCGGCACGACAAAATGCACACCCGCCTGGACGAACAGCTCGGCAGCAAAAGCATGGTCACGCGCGCTGCCGTCCCGCCAGGCACCACCATGAATAAACACACACACTGGAGCATTGGGTACTGGGGTTCGGTAAATGTCCAGCGCCTCAATCGCCGCAGGGCCGTATGCCAAGCGCATTGGCTCACCCAGCCGGGCACGGGCCAGCTCGCTGTTGCGCGCATGGCGCCTGAGCACCTGAGCCCTATTGGGTGCGTACTGGGACTGGTCGTAGGCTGCATCCAGTGCAGCCTGATCCAGGTCCAGCCAGACGCGTGGCGTTTGCAGTTTATTGCTCCCTGGCGCCAGAAATCTTCACTGCACGCGCATTACGCAGACTGTCGGCCACCAGAAAGGTGCTGAATTCCTCGGGTGTGCTGGCCACCATTTCAAAGCCCCTGGCAAGGATTTCTTTTTGCATGAACTCTGGCTCCTTCAGAATCCGGGTCACCTCTGCATGCAGCTTTAAAACGATCTCGCGCGGCGTCGCAGACGGCACAAACAGACCAAACCAGGCATTCGCAGGTATATCCGGAAAGCCGGCCTCGGTGAAAGTGGGTACATCGGGCAGCAAAGGCAGCCGAGTCTTGCCGCCCACCGCCAGCGCTTTCAAACGCCCGGCCTTGATATGCGCCTGCGATGACGCAGCGCCCGAAAAAGTCAGTTCCACCTCGCCAGACAAGACCGCCGGCAGGGCCAAAGGAATGCCTTTGTAGGGCACATGAACAATGTCAATCCCGGCCTGGTTCTTCAGTGTTTCCATCGCCAGATGGGGCTGGCTGCCGCTTCCGTAGGAGGCATAGTTGAGCTTGCCCGGGTTCCCTTTGGCATAGGCCACCAGCTCTTTGACATTGGCAGCCGGAACCGCCGGATGGGCGAGCAGCAATTGGTTCAGCAGCACCAGCTGGGTGACCGGCGCGAAGTCTTTGACCGGGTCATACGGCAGCTTGGCATACAGATGCTGGTTGATGGTCACTGTCGCGTCCGATGTCACCATCAGGGTGTAGCCGTCTGGCGCTGCCTTGGCGACCATATCGGCACCCAGCAGCGTGCCGGCCCCGGGCCGGTTATCGATCAGCACCGGCTGGCCGAGTCGCTGACCCAGTCGTTCACCAATCATTCGGGAAAGGGTGTCAATACCGCCGCCTGGCGGGTAAGGCACCACGATGCGAATCGGCTTGTTCGGGTACGTGCTGGACGGACTGACCGACATGCTAGAGGTTTGCGCCATCAGCTCAAAAGGCATCATCGCCAGAGCAAGCAAGCAGGTCGCCGCGGCTGCAGTAAATCGGGTCATAAGCTGTGTACGCCTCCAGGTGTGAACGGAGATAAAGTGTGGCCGCCAGGAAATCGACATGGTACAGGGGCGCATTCAAGCTGCGCGTGCGCCAGTGCCATGACCTCACGCGGATGCTCGCCTTTGAGCTTGTGGTCGCTCCAGACCTGACGCCAGCGGCGAGCGCCTGGCAACCCGTGCCGCAGCCCGAGCATGTGGCGGGCAATGGCGCTCCAGGGAGTGCCATGCGCCAACGCTTCACGTGCCATGTAATCGACCATCTGCTCTTCAACCGACTCCCGCGTGAGGGACGTGCGCTCGGCGCCAAAAAAGGCACTGTCCCACGACGCCAGCCACCATGGGTTGTGATAGGCCTCGCGCCCGACCATCACGCCATCGACATGCGCCAGCTGGCTGGCCACCTGCTCACCCGTGGTGAAGCCGCCATTGACGGCGATGGTGAGCCCAGGAAATTCGCGTTTGAGCCGATGCACCAGCTCGTGGCGCAGCGGCGGCACCTCCCGGTTTTCTTTCGGGCTCAAGCCTTTAAGCCAGGCATTGCGCGC
>JANOLL010000222.1:0-5930 GCA_031419775.1 Polaromonas sp.
TGTATTCGGGGCACTTTCCGGCAAACAGTTCCCGGACGTGCGAGGCGGCTCAGTACAACACAAGCCGAAGGTGCCGCGTGCAAACCGCGTTGCCATTCGCTCAGCGCAGCCCTTCGCTTGGCACCGAATCGCCTCACTACAATAGCGCTTTTCGCACGCACGCGCGCCTGCGCCCGCGCGCTCATGCATGAAATAACCATACCAAACTTTTCCAGAAGTACCTTCGCCGTGTCAAAAAATCAGGATTCTTTGCCAGGAACCTCCGCTTCGTCCACGCCGGCATCCGGCGAGCGGGCGACATCGGCAAGTGACGGCCGACGCATTCAGACACGGCGCTCAGGTGTGCATGGCAAGGGCGTGTTTGCCTTGCAGTCACTGGCTGAGGGCGAGACACTGATCGAGTACGGGGGCGAAGTCATCAGCTGGAAAGAAGCACTGCGCCGGCATCCGCACGACCCGCTAGATCCGAACCACACGTTTTACTTTCATATCGACGACAAGCATGTGATCGATGGCAAGCAGGGCGGTAACTCGTCACGCTGGATCAACCACAGCTGCCAGCCAAACTGCGAAGCCGACGAGGAAGACGGCCGCGTCTTCATCAAGGCACTGCGCAACATCAAGCCGGGGGAAGAGCTGTTTTACGACTACGGCCTCATCATCGACGCCAAGTACACCAAAAAGCTCAAAGCCGAGTATCCCTGCTGGTGTGGCGCCAAATCCTGTCGAGGCACCTTGCTGGCACCTAAAGACAAAGTTGGCAGCAAGAAACAAAACAAGAAAAAATCCGGCGACAAAAAGTCCGGTAAGAAGAAAAAAACCTGAGCCGAGCAGCCATCGCGCCATCACTCCCGAGTCATGTCCTGTCCCGCACCTCCGCCAATTCAGTGGCCTGCCGAGGCCATCTGGCAAGCCGTGGCACCGTCGTGGCCGGGATTCACGGTTGAAATACTGCCTGAAATCGATTCGACCAACTCCGAACTGATGCGGCGCTTCAAGGCTGCAGCGGGCGGACAGCCGCCGCTGGAACCCACGCTGCTGGTTGCTGAGCAGCAGACTGCCGGGCGCGGTCGCCTGGGCCGCAGCTGGATCAGCCGCTGGGGTGACAGCCTGACTTTTTCACTTGGCTTGCCATTGCAGCGGGCAGACTGGTCGGGCCTGTCGCTGGTGGTGGGCATCAGCCTTGCGGAAAGCCTTGACCCCGGCTTTGGCGAGTCAGCACGAATCGGCTTGAAGTGGCCCAACGACCTGTGGCTGACGGGGGCGCATGGCGAGGAGGGTAAGCTGGCCGGCATACTGGTCGAAACCGCCAGCTGGGAAGGCCATCGCTATGCCGTCATCGGCGTCGGCATCAACATCCACCGCCTGGAACTTCCCGCTCAGTCGGACGCAGCCGCCGGACCCATCGCCACCGCATGCTTGGACGATCTGCATCCCGCGCTGCATGCTGCCGCGGCCTTGGCCCGGGTACTCCCGCCGCTGGTGCAAGCGCTACAGGAATTCGAGCGTTCGGGCTTTGCACCTTTTCAGGCGCGCTTTGTTCGGCGTGACGTGCTGTTGGGGCGGTCTGTGCAGTTATCGGGCAGCGGCCAGCATGCGGGCACGCGTGACGGCGTCGCCCACGGGGTAAGCCAGATCGGCGCATTGCTGGTGCAAACGCCATCGGGCATGCTGGAAGTCACCAGCTCAGAAGTCACTGTCCGGCCTGCATCATCCCGCGACGGTCAGACGCCATGCTGAGATCTTTGGTCGTCATTTTGGTCCTGGCGAACGCCGCCTACCTGGCTTGGACAAAAGGTTGGCTGGCAAACTACGGCCTTGCGCCGACCAGCCAATCCGAGCCTCAACGGTTGACGCAGCAGTTGCGACCAGAAGCGCTACGTATTCTGAGCCCGCTGGAGGCGCGTCAGCTTGACCCGAGCAGCGCGTCGGAGGTGGGTCCAGAGGCTGCTTTAGGCACACCAGCCCGAGCCCAGTCTGGGGAATGCCTGCAGGCAGGCCTGTTCAATGAAGTGCAGACTGCGACATTGCGCAACCGACTGCAAAGCGTACTGCCCGCCGGCAGCTGGATCCTGGAAAGCAGCACAGAGCCCGCCCAGTGGATGGTTTACATGGGGAAATACAACAGCTTGGACGCACTGGCGAAGAAACGTAACGAGCTGCGCCAGCTGGGCGTGGCGTTTGAGCCCGTGAACAATCCATCGCTAGAGCCCGGGCTGTCGCTGGGAAGCTTCACCTCGCGTGAGGAAGCCGATAGCGCTCTCGTACGCATTGCCAAGAATGGCGTCAGAACCGCCAAAGTTATCCCGTCCCAGCTGGAGTCTCGTGGCCAGAAACTCAAGTTGCCTGAAGTTGATGCCAACCTGCGTGTCCAGCTTGAAGCCATCAAGCCCTCACTGGCAGGCAAGAGTCTGCAGAAATGCAAGTGAGTTGACTCAGTCCATTACCCTCAGCCCCAGACACCATGAAAATTGAAAAAAATACCGCCGTCACCCTTCGATTCAAAGTGTCAAGCATGGAGGGCAAACGCATCGAGGAAAGCCAGGACCCCACGGTCTACCTGCATGGGGGCTATGGCAACACCCTGCCTAAACTCGAAGAGGCATTGGAAGGCAAAGAGCCTGGTTACCAGGTCAGCTTGCAGTTGGCCGCCGGGGACGCCTTTGGACTGCGTGACGAGAGCCTGCTCCGGTCTTTGCCCAAAAAGCAGTTTCCGCCCGGTGTCAAGGTCGGCGGTCAGCTCGAAGGCCACAGCGATGACGGCCGGGTGCAGGTCTTCAACGTCGTCAAGATCAAGGGCGACACAGTCCTGCTCGACGGCAACCATCCGCTGGCTGGTATGGCCTTGCGCTTCGATGTGAAAGTGCTGGAGGTGCGTGCGGCCTCTGAAGAAGAAATAGCGCATCAGCATGTGCACGGGCTGCACGGGCACCACCATTGACGCAACCCGGCCAGTAGTCGCCAGCATGAAGGCGTCCCCATCACTGTGGGTCATGCTGCTGGCGCTGACCACCGCATTTGCCTTGAGTCAGGCCTGGCGCACGGTGGCGGCCATCATGGCGGCACCGTTGCAGTCAGAGTTTCAGCTGAGTGCTCAGGCTCTCGGAGTGTTTGCCGGTGCTTTCCACTTTGCATTTGGCGCCATGCAATTGTTTATAGGCGTCAGCATTGACCTGCATGGCGTGCGGCGAACAGTGCTAACAGCCTTTCCTGTTGCCATCCTTGGTTCAGTGGTCTCGAGTCTGGCCAGCAGTTTCACTATGCTGGTGATCGGCCAGATCCTGATCGGTATCGGCTGTGCTCCGGCTTTCCTGGTGTGTACGGTTTTTATCGCGCGGCATTTTCCCTTCGAACGTTTTGCCGCCGTTTCGGGCATCACCCTGGGCCTGGGCGGCATCGGCATGCTGATCACGGGCACACCGCTGGCCTGGCTGATTGAGGCGACCTCCTGGCGCATGGGTTTTGCCCTTCTCGGTGGCCTGGCCCTGCTCGCCTGGCTGCTGATCTGGCGCCTGGTGCACGAGCCTGCACCGCCTGCCGCGTACGACGCAGGCACAGCACACAAAGAGTCGCTGCGCGAAGCCTTTGGCAACTTCGGCGCTCTATTCCTGCTGCCACAAACGCTGGGCATTGTGCTGCTGTCTAGCGTCGGATATGCGTCGTTTATCGCGCTGCGTGGCCTGTGGCTGGGTCCGCTGCTGATTGAACGGCACGACTTTTCGCTGGTGCAAAGCGGCAATGTGGCTGTGTTGATGTCATTGGCCTCGCTGATCGGCTCGCCACTGTTTGGCAGGCTTGATCCAGGATTGCTGCGGCGGCGCAGCTGGATCATCGGATTTTCGTTTTTACGCGCAGGCCTCTTTGCTGTGTTTGCCTTCACGAGCAGCCCCTGGATCGACGTGGCGGGCCCCATCCTGATTGGTCTGCTGTCAGGCAGCCTGGTGCTGCAATACGCCGATGTGCGTGCCGCCTATCCTGCGGCTCTAACGGGGCGGGCCATGGGCGCTTTCACCATGGCCATGTTTCTAGGCATTGCTGCCATGCAGTGGCTGACGGGCTTGGTCGCATCCCTGGCTGCGGCTGCTGGGGCGGACCCCTTCATGGCCGTGCTGGCCAGCATTGCCGCCTTGCTGGCAGCGGGGGCGTTGGCCTTCATGCTGCTGCCAGCGCCTGACCACAGACCGTGAGGTGTCCCACCGGCGGTGCAGCGGCTGGCTCGCACTGGCCATTCAATCCTGGTAACTGGTGTCCAGGCGGTTCAGCTTTCTGAGCAGAGACGGCCAGACGAAAGCGCCACCCATGCCGCCGCTGCGCACATACACGGCGCCGCGGTCATCGCCCAGGTAGATTTGCTCGGGGTAGTGAATCAGTTCACCACCAGCCTGCGCGCTGACCTGGATCTGGCAGGTGCTTTCGAGCCGGTACATGTTCATGAAGGCGTCGGCGATGGTCTTGCCCACGGTCAGCAGCCCATGGTTGCGCAGCACGAGATGCGTTGCCTGACCCAAATCTTTTTGCAGGCGCGGTTTTTCGTCGTCGCGAAAAGCCACGCCCTCATAGTCGTGGTACGCCAGCGAGCCAAGCACAAAAGCTGACTGCTGCGAGATCGGCAAAATGCCGCACTTCTGGGCACTCACTGCCACGCCTGCACGGGTGTGGGTATGGAGCACGCAGCTGATGTCTTCGCGCGCTTCATGCACCGCGCTGTGAATCACAAAACCGGCCGGATTGACCGGAAAGGGCGAGACGATCACTTTGTTGCACTGCGGATCGATCTTGACCAACGACGACGCCGTGATCTCGTCAAACATCAGGCCGTAGGGATTGATCAAATAATGGTGCTCCGGCCCCGGGATGCGAACACTGATGTGGGTGAACACCAGATCGCTCCAGCCATACAAAGCCACCAGCCGGTAGCAGGCGGCTAAATCCACGCGCAATTGCCATTCCTGGGCACTGACCATTTGCTTGAGACTGACAGCGGGCATGTTCATGGGAACCTCCGGTTTTGACACATTTGGCGATATCAATGTCATCATAAGGCGCTCGCCCGACCGGGGCTACCCATAAAAAAGCCCGCTTTCAAGCGGGCTTTTTCAGGGCTTCCAGTTCACATCACTGAATCGCGCAGCTGTAACTTGCTGCCACATTGATGTCGCCAGCGCCCTTGTATTTGGGCCAAGAGGGAAACTCGCACAAGGGGCGGGTACGGCCAGCCACTCCGACGGTATCGGCTACCACTTGATTGGGCGGAGCGGTTCCGTTTTCAACCCAGTTTTCAAGCGTAGTCAGTGAGTCCCAGGCCGCATTGAACACACTACTTATTGCATGCCCGTAGCCCGGAATTTCATAGTAGCGGGCAAAACTGTCGACCGATGCGGTGCCCATGGTGTTACGAATGCGGCCCCAGTACTGCTGCGTGGCACGCGTACTGACCAGCGCATCATGCGAGCCATGCGCCATCAGGAATTTGCCACCTTTGGCCTTGAATGCCGACAAGTCAGTCTTGTTGAGGTCCTGAATGCCCGTCAGTTCGACAATGCGCGCTTGTAGCGGACCGGGATTCTGCGGATCCAGCGTCAGCGAATTGAAGTTCGTGTCGCGGGTCACAAAGAACCTAACCCACTGGTCCCAGAACGTGCTGAGATAGGGCGGGGTGCTCGCTCCAGCCACGGGCGGCATCGGATTGGCCGGTTGCTCGGTACCCAAGGCCAATGTAAGGACCGTCGCGCTACTGGCTGGGTTGCCAAAATCAGTCCCCCAAGTATTGAAGCCGGGATAGGTGGACTCACCGCTAGCCAGCGTGTAGTTCAGCACAAGCGGGGTGTTGGTCACATTGAAACCTGCGATTTGCGGGTCCGACAAGCAAGTGTCACCGTTATCCGTACCGCCTATGCAGCGAATAGGCGTGCCATTCAGCGTCGCCGTCG